>NZ_DAHVNP010000014.1 GCF_027319265.1 Ferrimicrobium sp.
CCCTAGGTCTCAGTATCAGTGTGTGCGCGGTTAAAAAAATAAATCAATGAGGGCGAGAAGGCAGAGATGTTGGAATGGCTACCTACGATGAAACGGTGCAAGACAAGACAACCCAAGAGGTGACGGTCCCACCCAAGGCAACAAGACGGGTACTCTCCCCGAGCTACAAGGCGAGGATCTTAAAAGAGTACGATGCTTGCCCTCAGGGAGGAAAGGGTGAGCTCTTACGACGAGAGGGACTCTTCTCGTCCCAGATCACCGAATGGCGTCGGGTGATTGACCAACAGAGTGCAGAGGCGCTCTCGCGCAAACGCGGACCAAAGGCTAATCCTCTCCGAGCCCGGGTCAGAGAACTCGAACACGAGAATGAGAGACTTCGCTCTGAGCTGGAAAAGTCTCGAAGGGTCATTGAAGTCCAGGGAAAACTCTCGGCGCTGCTAGAAGAGCTCTCGCTAGGGAGCGCCGAGGATCAAAGAGAGCAAACGCAGCCATTGTCGAGGGGGTAGGAGAACTGACCGAGATCATCGGTCTTGTCGCTGCCTGTCGGTGTCTTGGGATCGCCCGCTCAAGCTATTACTACCTGGTCGATCCCCCGGTCAGGGAACCAAAGCCGAAGAGGCCCAGTCCCAGAAGGTTGAGTGATGCCGAGCGAGAACACATTCTCGAGGTCTGTCACTCGGAGCGCTTCTGTGACGTATCGGTCAGAGAGATCTATGCCACGCTCCTTGATGAGGGGATCTATCTGGCCTCAGTACCCACGATCTATCGGATCTTGGCAGAGGCTGGTGAAACACGAGAGAGGAGACGCCAGGCAACTCATCCCGCCAGGGTCAAGCCTGAACTCTTAGCCACGGGACCAGGGCAGGTGTGGTCGTGGGACATTTCTAAGCTCAAAGGTCCCACCAAGGGGAACTACTACCAGCTCTATGTGATCTTAGACATCTACTCGAGATCGATCGTTGGCTGGAGGATAGAGGATCACGAGAGTAGCGATCTAGCCAAAGAGCTCATGGGTGAGGCAATTGCAAGAGAGGGAGTCGATCCCAACCAGTTGACGATCCATGCTGATAATGGAGCCTCTATGGCCTCTCATAGCGTCGCTGAGTTCCTCGCCAACCTTGGGGTACAAAAGAGCCACTCTCGTCCCCATACGTCAAATGATAACCCCTTCTCCGAAGCCCAGTTCAAGACGCTCAAGTACCGAGGAGACTTCCCGGAACGCTTTGGCAGCCTCGAGGAGGCGAGGAGCTTCTTTGAACGCTTCTTCACCTGGTACCAGTACGAACACCATCACGCAGGCCTTGGGCTCATGACGCCCGCTGATGTCCATGAGGGCTACGCCGAGGTAATCACCGAACGAAGAGCCGAGGTGCTACGTGACGCCTATGAAACCCACCCCGAGCGCTTTGTGAGAAAGATTCCAACCCCACCCACCCTCAATACCGAGGTCTGGATCAACCGACCAACTGAAGAGGAGATGAAAGAGGGTCCTTAGACGGCCGGAAGTTAGCGTTTTGGATATTAAACTGATGAATACCTCGTACATTTTTTGTAGAGACTTTCCGAGCGCGTAGCCCCAAACCCTGTGTGTGCGCAGTCGGTAGAGGTCACAAAACGTTGACCAGGTATCCCTGTGAAATATGCCAACCCCTGCGAGGGTGGAAGATTGACTGGTTGAAATGCATATCTGATGAGCCGAGAATTGCCTCCTTGCGATTGAATTGTGCGCACCCAGAAGATGAGGTTCTACTCCTCTTGAGAGGTTGTAGGCTCAGTTGAGATAACCATCAAACCTGTTTGCGAGACGTTGTATATCATCTCTGGTCTGACCAATGACAACAAGTAGTTTGTCGTTGTCGCGACGTAGTTCAGATCATCTGAGAACTCGTCCTTATTTCAATTTCTTCTGCTGAGAGCACCGAAGGACACCTCTGTTATGACCGCGCATCCTCTGTGTCGTCGGTGTGCAACTACACGACATACGGCCGAGGAGATCGAGCCGGTTGCTCTCCTTGGTTGTTGTCCAGTGTCTGCTCACATTTATGTCGAGCTAGGGCTCCTCTGTTATGGTTCAACCAAGGTACGACCCATGCGCGCGTCGAACCATCCATCAAGAGAATCTCCTATCTCCGCCTTCCAGACACAACGACTGAGCCCATAACTGAGAGACAACTAATCTCAACAGTAGCCGATGAACCCTGTGTACGAGCATGCTTGCTCGTATGTTTTCTGCCAAATATAGCGACTCCATCAAGCCGAGCACGTTGCTCCGGACCGAGTAGGATGCTTGTCGACCCAAAAAGCGAGACAGCAATAATTCGCCGTCTAGCTAATTGAGGTAGTACAGTTAGATCAACCTTTGATCTGCCGAAACAAGAGATCACAATTGTCCTGGCATACACGGGTACAATAGACTGGTGACCAAAGAGCGAAAGTGCGAGCTTGGTGCCAACTGCGCTTGATCCGTTTTCGAGATTAGTTGGTAAGTCTTTGAGGACTGACGTCAATTCACCTATCGTCCTTGCGGCAAATACGGCATCCAAGCGATCAGAGCACTCGTTATGGTCCAAGCGTCCAGCCGATAACGCTTCCCTGAGTTGACACGCCACTTCGTCGCGGTCCCGATCCGAACAACGTTGCTCAATTTCGTCTGACATCATTACCGATCCTAGGCGACCAGGGCATTCGATCCCCACCAAATGCACCAGGTGGGTTAATTATCAGCTACCAAACTATCCGAATGCATCCTGACACGACGGATGCTAGTGATCGAATGCTCCATGACGCCCCTTACCGGCCCTGAAGTGTCTCGCCCCCTCCTGACCATCAGCCGCAAGGGAGACTCGACCATGGTGATACTCGTTACGCAATGCCTCTTCGAATGCGATCTCGAGACCTTCATAGGTTGATGCCCGATCATTGACGAGACAGACCTGCGGGAATCTTGCGATTTCCTGTGCTAAGGCGATAGCCATGGCACGTCCTTGTCCAGTGGGAACTACCCGACTGACGAGCCCCATCGCGAGCGCCTCCTCAGCACCGACTCCCCGACCGGTGAGGATCAGATCCAGAGCTCTACCAAGGCCAACGATACGAGGTAGTCTCACCGTACCCCCATCGACCAACGGCACGCCAAAACGCCGACAGAAGACTCCGGCGATCGCATCCGCCTCCATCACCCGCAAATCACACCAGAGCGCCAGTTCGAGACCACCGGCAACGGCGTAACCGTCGATGACAGCGACCGTCGGCTTGTGCATCTGCATACGGGTCGGACCGAGCGGGCCATGGCCATCCTCTTGGAGTCGATTAGTGGAACCCTCTGCAAGTGCCACAAGGTCTGCTCCGGAACAGAAGGTTCCCCCCGCTCCGGCAAGCACCGCAACGTGAGCATCACGATCACCATCGAAGGCAGTGAATGCCTCCTGTAGGCGTTCCGCCGTCGCATAGTCGATCGCGTTCCTCCGTTCAGGTCGATTGATGGTTATGATCCGGACAGACCCATCATTCTCCACCTCTACCGATGCCATCAGCACCACCCTCCTGACCGACTTTTGGCCCTCAACAATCCTCTACCAAGTTATCGCGATTCGCCGCCCTAAGCACGCCACAGTGGTCCGTTACCCTCCTTCGCCAACGCTCGGCCGCCAACCCATTAGGATTGCCATCGGTGATGGAGTTCGCCGATGGTCTCCGACTGATGACTCCTGTGACAGCGACATAGAACGAAAGGAGTGTCTCTTGTCAAAGGTGTATCTGCGAGAAATGATCCGACGTGACCCCGGCACCAGCTGGGTGACGAGTCAGTTGGTCAGCCATCAATTAGCAGAGTCTGATGCTATCAAAGCTCCGGAGAGTCTGGTGAACCCCACGGCTGAAATCGGTCGCGCCATTGACGATTTTGTCCTGACCGACCTCGCACTCGACCGCCTCTTCGCAGCCATCGACAAGGGGCTCGAACCCTTTGATCTCCTCCCTTACTTCACCACATTGCCTCAGAACCTTACTACTATTCGCTATCGTCAAGACGTTGCCAGCGATCTCCTCGTTGCCGATAATCGGTTACCGATCCTCGCCTTCTGCGAGTGTCTCGAGCGCGTCGAGTTGCAGCTAGAAGCGGCGGAGCGAGCCCGCCAACCCAGCGGAAGAGACCGATGGTTGCTCGACGCTGTCTTGACCTACACACGGGGTATCGAATCAGTTATTGCTCACCTAGGCGCTACATCCTGGAGGTCAGCAGGGCTAAAGGGACTCCAAGATGCGCTGTTGATACTGAGCCAAACGAATGACTTTCTGCAACTCTCTCGGGACGCTGAATCGGTGGCATCCGAGCTCGAGAGTATTAGCTATCAACTCCTCCTCGAAGACAATGCGATCACCGTTGAGCGTAGCGAAGGTGGGGCACGGACGGACGGCTATCGCGATCATCTTCTGCGTCTTTTCGCTCGGTTTGGCGACAGCAATGCACAGGGCATGACCACCTCAGCTACTCGTCGTTCAACTACGCACGTCGATGATCGCATTCTGGTCATCCTTGGACGGATCTTCCCAGATCAGTTCGCCCACCTCAGTACCTTTGCCAATGCCCACCAAACCTTTCTGCCGACTTGGGTTGCATCAATAGAGCGTGAACTGGTCTTCTATCTCGCTTGGATCGAAGAGATCCTTGCTTTTGAGGGTGCCGGCTTGCCTTGGGTTGTGCCAAAGCTGAATCGTGGAATTGGCCAAGAGCACGCTGAACAGATCTACGATCTTGCACTCGCGCATGATCTACTCCGGAACCACACGGTGCCAGTCACTAATCAGTGGCATCTCGATAACGACGAGTTGATCACGGTCATCACGGGACCCAACAATGGGGGCAAGACAACCTACACGCGCTCTATCGGCCAACTCTACCTCGTCACTGCGTTAGGACTGCCTGTTGGAGCCTCGGTTGCCCAGCTCACTCCACCGCCGAGTGTTGCTACCATCTTCTCGGAACAGGAAGTCGCAGATCGGATGACCGGGCGACTCGAGGAGGAGATCATCAACCTGCAGCACTTTCTTCGTGATGCGGCAGCACAAGCACTGCTCCTTGCCAACGAAGTCTTTAGCTCCACCAGTGTTGACGACGCAGTCATCCTCGGTCGCTTGCTCATCGAACGTTGTCAACAAAAACAGGTTCGCTGTATCATCGTGACCTTTGTTGAAGCGCTTGCCGCACAGGCGCCGGGTGTCGTATCACTGGTGGCGCTCAGCGACGAAGCGACGCTTGAACGGAGCTTCCGACTCGAGCGTCGGCCCCCACAAGGACGGGCACTCGCCCTTGAACTCGCTGCTCAATATGGATTAATCACTGGTGTCCCGAATGATTGAACTACATCTGCTTTGGCCACCGGGGACGACGGAACCTTCGGTACCGTTCACCGACGATCGGACCCTCGAAGACCTGGGATTCCCAATGATCATCGACGCCATGGCCGCGGGTGATGCCGATATCGCCAGAGTTGCGAAGGCGGTTTTCGTCCACGCGACAACGGATACATCAATCATTCGATGGCGCCAAGAGCTCATCACCGATGCGATCGCCCACCCACAGTTGGTCCGCGATCTCGCCCGGATCGCACAGCACGGCGCCCAGATGGAACGGCGCACCGCCTATGCAACACGGCCCCAAACCCCGATCTCGCAGCTTCTTCGTTCCCGCGAGATCCTGGCACTCCTCCTCGCGGACTTGAGGTCTCTCGCACAACGGATAGAAGAACCAGACGGTGACGTCGCATCACACGGATTACAACTTCTGTTCACAACCATTGGCGACAACTTTGACAGCGCCTACCTAAACTCGCTCGAAACCGAGCTCGAACGGCTTAGATTTGAGCACGGTTTGGTGACACGTGCTGGACTAGGTCCTGGCAACCTAACGAGCCCTGACCTCATCATCGAGGCTCCCTTCGAAGGTCGCGGATGGAGAGATCGCTTGGCACTCTCCCTTACATCCAAGCATCGCATCGAGATCGCCCCACGTGATCAAGCCGGGAGCGAGACCCTCCGAGAGCTCCGCAACCTTGCCCTCGGTCAGATCGGTGTGGCGTTAGCGCATGGACTCGATACGATCGTCAGATTCTTCGTGGCGCTTCGCGACGACCTTGCGTGGCTTGTTGGCAGCCTGAACTTGCGTGACCACCTCAGCACGATAGGCGTACCGATCTGCTTCCCTGAGCCAACAGACCAACCGTGGCAGCTCAGCTTCTGTGAACTCATCGAACCCACCCTCGCTTTGCGCTCGGGACAACGCCCAACGCCGAATGACTTTCTTGATGAGATCGCTGAACCAATCGTGATCAGCGGAGCTAACTCAGGTGGTAAGACCACCTGGCTGCAGGGAACCGCTATCGCCATCGTCATGATGCAAGCCGGTAGTTTTGTCACCGCCGAGCAGTTTCGTGCAAGCATGCGCAGCGGTCTTCGCACCTTCTTCCCCGAAGATGAGGATCGCGAACTACGACAGGGACGGCTCCAGAGCGAGTTGGCCCGCCTTGCGGCTACCATCGCAAGCCTCTCGGCCGGCGGGCTCCTCCTCATGAACGAACCACTGGCCTCGACGAATGAAATGGAGGCATCAGCCATTGTCACCACCGTCGTCGCCGAACTCACGACTCGCGGCATCACCACCATTGTGGTCACTCATTACCCCAGCGTGGCACGTGAACTCGGTGCTTACGGGATAAGCCTCCGGCCAGAAGTGATCGATAACGGGGTGCGGACCCATCGCATCCAGGCATCACCAGCGCCGAAAAACTCCTCGGCGATGGACATCTACCGACAACTCGGTGGTTGGTGAGGAGCGAAAGCCGTGGAAGAGGCGAGCCCAACTAAGCGCGATGGACTAGGCGAGATGGCTTCGTTCTACCACCTCTTGGAGTTCCGACCTGACCTTTGGATGGGCGACCTGGCCGGCGATCGCCATGGCTTGAGCCCGGGAAGAGCGACCGAACAACATCGCCCTGCCCTGCTCCGAGATGATCGCCGAATGCTGGAAGGAGGTCACGGGCCCTTCGAGCCGCTCAAGCACAGTCGAACCTTGACTTTTCTCATGCCAAGAAGGAAGGGCGATGATCGAATGGCCATCGACGGCATGGAGTGCTCCGACGGTGAAATCGGCCTGTCCACCGATGCCAGAGTAGAACCGCCCATTAATAAAGTTGGCATTGGCCTGGGCGAAGAGATCGACCTGAAACGCTGAGTTGATCGCAGTCATACGGGGCTGTTGGGCGATGATTGACGGATCATTGACGATCTCTGTGCGCACGAGTCGAAGACGCGGATTCGTATCACACCAGCCATAGAGTTCCCTCGATCCAAAGAGAAAGGAGGCCACCAGCGGATGCTCAGCATCGAGCGCACCGACGCGCTCCAGATTAAGCACACCATCGCTGATCATCTCTGACCAGATCCGCAATCCATGGGCGCTCGTCAGCTGGGCAGCAACGGCGTTAGGAATCGCACCAATCCCCAGTTGTAGTGTCGAGCCGTCCTCGATGAGCTCGGTCACGAACGAGGCGATCGTGGTCTCGGTCATGGAGTCACGGGGTAGGTCCTCCGGGCTCGTCAACGCCTGGTCACCGAAGAAGGCAAAATCGATGAGATCGACCGACAATTCACTATCGCCATAGGTGTAGGGCATCGTCTCGTTGATCTGGGCCACCACCAGGCCACCATTTCTACGAGTCTGTTCGATCGCCGCGGGCAAGATGTTCACCTCTGTCCCAAGTGAGACATGATCACCGCGCTGCCTCGAGACGTGAATGAGCGTCACCTCCGGCCTCATGAACGAACCCAGGAGTCGCGGAACCAACGACAGGCGCATAGGAAGATATTCGAGCCGCAAGCCAGCGTCACGGATAGCTGGCCCAAGAAAGGGGCTCTCGTAGGTCACGCCAGGCCGGTCGGGAATGCTTCCCTGTGGGTTCAAGATAAATAAGCGATACTGGGGCACCGCCTGATCAAAGGCCTCCAATAGCTGCTGTGGTGTGGCGAAGTTGCCGCTTGCCACCACACGAGGGACACGGTTCGTCAACTGAGCAAAATGCTCTTGCAACGTTGCAAGTGCGACGATCTTCACACTAAGGCCTCCTCATCTTCAGCGATTCATGATGCCTCCTTGGCACTCATGACCCATCTCTACGCAACCCAAAGTACCAGCTTCGATAAGCCACCTGGTTGATGGTCCGGCAACCACTCCTATCGACCCTCAAGCGAAAACGCGAGCCCTCTCCTCAGCCTACGTACCCACGGAGCGAACGACGGCTATAGTAAGGCCAATGAAGGGACCACTCCATCAAAGTGACATCCACCGGCTTGACATGGGTTATGTGGTGCGACCAGGAAGTGAGACAGCAAACGGAGCGCCCAGGGTCGAGCCAGTCTTTGCCTATCTCCTCTGCCACCCCGACATCACGATGCTCTTTGACACGGGGATCGGTGCCGTCGATCCTGAGACCGAGGCACACTATCGACCACGTCGCATCTCCCTAGAGTCAGCACTCCACGGCGTCGGCTGCACGCTCGCTGACATCGATATCATCGCGAACAGCCACCTCCACTTCGATCACTGCGGTGCAAACCCACTCTTTGGACAACGTCGCGTGTGGGTGCAAGCGAGTGAACTCCAATGCGCACGCGGACCGGACTACACGATGGAGGCACTCATTGACTTCCCCGGTGTGTGCTACGAGGTGATCGATGGTAGGGCTGAGATCGCGACGGGTCTCACCCTCGTTCCGACGCCTGGACACAGTGTTGGTCACCAGTCGCTCGTGGCTGAATGCGAAGATGGAACGTTGCTCATCGCTGGTCAAGCTACAGACTTTGCGTCGGAGTTTACGAGTGCTCATCTCGCTCAACAGGCCTTACACCATGAAGGTGAAGAAGTTGCACCGATACCACCTTGGATGGCACTCGTCGAGGGTTTCGATCCACGGAGAGCCGTCTTTGCCCATGATATGGCTATCTGGGAGTCAGACTAACACCCCGAGACGCCACCACTCCACCGCCAAACCAGCGTGAAGTTCCACCAGTGAGGAGATCACTGCCCTATCTTGCCAAGGGATCGCTCAAGCGCCAGAGGAACCTGATCGGCCTTCTCGACCATGGCGGCGATATGTCCATCTGGGCGAATCACGATATGCACCGGCTTTTCGCCAAGATCCAGCGCGCGCCGAAGGGTACGGCTTGGATCGATAGCACTGAGATCGGCAACGGCGATCGGCACCTCCTTGGGGATCTTCACCTCGCTTAGATCCTCACTGAGGACGGTGAAGCCATGGTGGACCAGTTGACGTAAGCGCTGGTGTGGCTCCCCACGATGGGATGATCCAAAGGGAACCTGAATTTCTTGATCGGGAAGTACGGTACCCGGAACTGGATCGACCGGCAATCCCCGCTGGGGACGACCACGAAACTGACGATCTGGCGATGGCGTCGTCAACGGCGAATCCACATACCAGAAGGGTTCATAGAGCCGACCCGAATCGACGTTGGCGATCGCATCAGCCGCCCCTGCGGCTGCAGCTTGGAGCAGATGCACCCTTCGCTGTCGATCCGCATCGGTCTGGGGAACCAGAAATCGCATCGTCGCTGATGTCACCTCCAGGTTCTCCAGAGCGGCCGCGCGGCGTTCAAGCTCGTAGGAGTCGAGCAGCCGCCGATCAGCGAACCCACGCACTACCATCGCAAGCTTCCATGCAAGATTCTCAACATCGTGAACTCCGCTGTTGAGGCCTCGAGCCCCAAAAGGAGCAAAGACATGCGCAAAATCTCCCGCCAAAAAGACAGAACCAACACGGAACCGCGAGGCTACCCGACCTTGAAAGCGATAGACCGATCTCCACGCCAACTGGTATGGCTGTTGGCCAACGATCTCGTGGATACGGGCATCGAGTCCACCTGAAGCCTCCTCCTGGCATAGATCAAAATCCTCGGGGACCTGCCAGTCGATACGCCATATACTGTCGGGTTGTTCATGAATCAGAACCTGACGGCCCCGGTTCCAGTCTGGATCAAAGTGAAACCGACGCTCACCTCGCTGGTCAGCTAGGTCAGCCTTGATGTCACAGATCAAGAAAAGATCGTCAAAGGAGTGGCCTGGAAAATCGACTCCGAGTTGCTCGCGTAGATGCTCGGAGTGGAGCCCGCAACAGGCAATAGCGAATCGACTCTTGATGAGCTGAGTTCCTTGCTCGGTGGCAACCTCCATCACCACACCGTGATCGTCGCTAGTGATCTTTTGAACGGTGGCGCCGCCCTCTATCTCAATCAATGGATGTACCTCGATAAGGCCGAGGAGCACCTCTTCGACTTCGGCCTGCGAGACATTGACGAAAGGAGGAAGAAGCGAGGAGCCACGATCCTTGAGTTCAACGGCAAAAATCTCTTTACCCTGGTAGTACGTGCGACTAGTCGACCAGGTAATGCCACGACGCGCCAAGACCCCAGCCCCGATCGCATCCCAGGTGTCGAGCACTTCACGCTGCTGGCAAATAGCACGAGACCCCACGCGATTCCGCTGTGGTTGTGCCTCGAGGATCTTGACCCGTAATCCCCACTGTGCACACAGCAGGGCTGCAGTCTGCCCCACCGGGCCTCCCCCGATGACGACGATATCAGGGGTCAGCTCTGTAGTTGGTCCCATACCTCACGATCCCTTATCGCCGTCCAGATCACCGGGTGCTCAACCCCTCGCAACTCGTCAAAGACACGGGCCACATCAAAGGGTATCGTGTGTTCAAAGATCGGCCATTGCCCATAGACGGGGTTGAGTGCTTGGTAACACGCCTCGAAGGCCTCCTTCAGACTCCCCCCACGGTCAACCACTTGCTTTGTCTGACTCAGCAGCGTCACCAGGAACATCCGCGATTGCTCGATGGCGGCTTGAACCTCAGCTTGACCGTGAACGACCTTACCCCTGCCACCGACCAGGTGCTCTGCGCCAAGGGCAGCGACATTGTCAAGTGTGGTACTTGCCCACTCCTGGTGATAGGCATCGCCGGTATAGAGCGCGGCCTCTGCCTCCACCAGATCCCCAGCGAAGAGTGTCTTGCTCTCTGGATGCCAGACGACGATGTCGCCGCGCGTGTGTCCCCGTCCAAGGTAGAACAGCTCGATGTGCCCATAACGTGGGCCAAGCTCAATCGTTAAACGATCCGCAAAGGTCATCGTCGGGTGGGTGAGACTCGGAATAGAGTCCGGTTCTTCAAAAAGGCGCGGCATCCTTGCGAACTCGCTCTCCCAATCCCGGCGTCCACGCTCCGCAATGAGCTCGGCCGTATTCTGGTGAGCGACGATGGCGGTTGCCGCAAAGGCGGAAGCCCCAAGGACGCGCACCGCATGATAGTGCGATAGCACCAAATACCGCACAGGTTTGGTCGTCACCTCGCGCAGTCGCTCGAGCCAGCGGCGGGCTGCAACTGGCGTCGCGCGCGCCTCAATGCAGACGAGGAAATCCTCACCCTCGATAGCTCCAACGTTGGGGTCCCCTTGCGCACTCATTGCAAAGACCCCGGGAACGATCGTCTCAAATCTCTCCTGTTTCGGACTGAGATCCGCTGACGATGCAAATGGTTTACTGGTCATCTCATCACCTCTCATTATTCACAACTATCTTGACCCGCACTCGACATGCTCTTCTCTCGGCCGACGCCGACACCGACAGTGACGTCATCGACGACGGCGGCATCCAAGGCCGCCCACCCTCTAGGTATCCGGGGATGCCAACTCGGTCGCTCCGTGTCGCTTCGACCATGACCAGGGGTAGTTCGGGTCTTCAATCGCTGCGCTCGCTAGTCCGAGTTCGAGGGGAGCAAAAGTGTCGACCATGACCGCCCACTCCTTCGTTCCCGGCTTCCCAAGCGCCGCCTCGACCGATCCAGGTTGGGGTCCGTGGATGAATCCGGCCGGATGCAAGGAGATCGAACCGGCCTCAATGCCCGACCCTTTGCGTGACATAAAATCTCCATCAACATAGAAGAGCACCTCGTCGCTGTCGACATTGGCGTGGTTGTAGGGCACGGGGATACTCTCTGGATCGAAATCAAAAGGACGTGGGGCAAAGCTGCAGATGACAAAGCCTGGGCCTTCGAAGGTCTGATGCACGGGTGGTGGCGCGTGGAAACGCTTCACGATCGGCTCGAAGTCCTCCATGTTAAAGACAAAGGGATAGAGACAACCGTCCCAACCGATGACATCGAAGGGGTGGTGCGCATAGACGTAACGGGTGAGGGCGGCTCGGGTTTTTACCAACACCTCCACATCGTCGCCATCGACAAGACAGAGTTCACTCGGTGTCCGAAGGTCGCGCTCCGAGAAGGGTGCAGACTCGAGCAGTTGTCCTCGTTTGGAGAGGTAGCGACTTGGAAACTCGATGTGGCCGCTCGCCTCAATCACCAGCAGCTCCATGCAACGATCACCCTCGGGAACCACGCGATAGGTGCACGACGCCGGGATCACAACATAATCGCGTTCTCGTACCTCGAGACGTCCAAAAACCGTCTCCACATGCCCCCGTCCGGCCTGCACAAAGAGGCACTCGTCTCCCATCGCGTTGCGATACAACGGCGTTGGCTGCTCTACGATGCCATAGGAGAGTCGAACATCACGGTTGCCCAAGAGAAGATGGCGTCCAAGCGGAGCGGGTGGTGGTTGGCTCCCCAACTTGGGGGTCAGGTAGTGCCGAGGGAGCAGAGGAGTATTGGGGAAGAGTTCCTCCTCATCAGTCATGAGCGCCTCTGCATCGACGATCGCGGTCGGCATCCCTACGTGATAGAGCAGCGCCGACTCCGCAGCAAAACCCTCATTCCCCATCAGCTCTTCGGCGACCAGCGCACCATCCGCTCCTCGAAGCACTTGGTGGCGTTTGCGTGGGGTCTCGCCCATGCGTTGGTAAAACGGCATCCTCTACCTCCCCTCGACAACTCCCTATCGTAGTCTTCTCCTCCGCTCCTTCTCAACTTCGACGCCGGCCACTGTCCTGGCTAGGATAGGTTCCCTATGGCCTACGACCTTGACCTTGATCCAATGAATGGTTTTGGAATCGATCACCTACCGCTCGGAATCGCGCTGGGTGCCAAACCCAATGAGGGTCACGTGGTCACCCGAATCGACAACCACGCCCTCGATCTCGCTCAACTCGCCGATGACGGGTTCGACCTTGGGCTCGAACCCCATGTGCTCCACGATCAACACCTCAATGCCCTCTTGGGCCTAGGGCACGAGACGATGGCTATGCTTCGAGAACGGGTTGCAGACCTGCTCACCGGAGATCCAAGCGATCGTCGCATGGTCGCTGCTCTGCAACCTGTTGCTGGGGTGCAACTTGGCCTCCCGATCGCCATCACCAACTACGTCGATTTTTATTCATCTCTCCACCATGCGACCAACCTTGGTCGTCTCTTTCGGCCTAATGGCGATCCACTCACACCAAACTGGCGCCATCTGCCGATTGGCTACCACGGCCGTAGTTCCACCGTCGTTGTCAGTGGCACACCACTGTGCCGCCCCCAGGGTCTGCGACTCATCGACGGGGAGCCAGTCTTTGGCCCCTCCACCCGGCTCGACATCGAGGCCGAAGTAGGTTTTGTCATCGGAAGAGCTTCACGGCTTGGCACGAGCATCACCACCTCCGAGTTTTTTGACTACGTCGCTGGCGTTGTGTTGGTCAACGACTGGAGTGCGCGTGACATCCAGAGCTTCGAGTCTGTCCCACTCGGCCCCTTTCTCGGCAAGTCCTTCCTCACCAGCATCAGTGCGTGGGTCACACCACTCGAGGCACTGGCACAGGCACGCACCACGCCGACCGCACAGGATCCGACCCCCGCACCCTATCTCATCGATAACGACCCATGGAATCTTGCTCTCGATCTTGCGATCGAACTCAACGGGTCAGTCCTTTCTCGCCCACCATTCGCCAGCACCTACTGGACACCGGGTCAACAACTCGCCCACCAAACCGTCAACGGGGCCGATGTGCGCGTTGGCGACCTATTTGCCTCGGGCACCGTCTCCGGTCCAGCTCGCGATCAGTTCGGCTCCCTGATCGAACTCACCGACGGCGGCACGAGGCCACTCACCCTCAGCGACGGAACCAACCGTAGCTTCCTCGAGGATGGGGACACGGTCGTTATCCGAGCGAGTGCACCTTCTCCGAACGGCGGTCGCCTCCAGTTGGGAGAGGTGAGTGGAACGGTCCGGTGAACGACGGGCCCCTTCGTCGTCGCATCGATGGGATGAATCAATAGCCAACAGAACCTAGGCGCGTGCATCGGACCTAGGCTGTGGAGCTATGGAACGAAGCTCACGCCTCTTAGTCAACACTGGAGAGGGCAAAGGCAAGTCATCGGCCGCCTTCGGAGTCATGAGCCGGGGCTGGGCCCGGGGCTGGAACGTCGTTGTCATCCAGTTTGTGAAGGGCGGCAAGTGGAAGACTGGAGAGCGCAAGCTCGCCGATCAACTAGGAATCGAGTTTCATACCCTCGGCGACGGCTTCACCTGGGAGTCCGATGATTTAGTCACTACTGCCGAGCTTGGCAAGCAAGCATGGCAACTCGCCAAAACCAAGATCGACGCGAACGCCTATGACCTGATTATTCTCGATGAACTCACCTACGCCATCACCTATGGATGGATCGAGGAGGCTCCCGTGCTGGAGACCCTGCAGAACCGGCCAGCTCGCACCAACATCGTCATCACCGGTCGTGGGGCAACGGAGGGTTTGATCGCCGTCGCCGACACGGTCACCGAGATGCGCAAGATCAAGCACGCCTATGATCAGGGGATCAAGGCCAAGAAGGGGATCGAGTACTGAGCACCCGTGGGATCATCATCGCTGGTACCGCCTCCGGAGTCGGCAAGACCTCGATCACGCTTGGCCTCCTCGCTGCCCTGGGTGAACGGACGCGTGTCGGTGCCGCCAAGGTTGGTCCCGACTATATCGATCCTCATCTCCACGCGTTGGCGATCGCGCGCCCAAGTTATAACCTCGATCCCGTGCTCACCGGAGCAGCTGGGGTCAAGGCGAGTCTCGCAAGAGCCGCGCGCAACATGGACCTCGTGCTCGTCGAAGGGGTTATGGGGCTCTTCGATGGGACCGACCTCCCCACGCAACACCAGGCTTCCAAGCCCTCACCGCTTGGCTCTACTGCTCAAGTCGCCAAGCAGACCGCTCTGCCAGTCTTACTGATCATCGATTGTGCGCATCTTTCACAATCCGTCGCAGCTATCGCTCATGGCTATCGCTCATTCGATCCCGATGTCCGCATCGCTGGCGTCATCCTTAACCACACCAAGAGCGCCACGCACGAGGCGTTTGTCCGCGAGGCCTTGGCTCTTCGGGGTATCGAAGTACTGGGCGTCATCCCCCATGGCGGCCTTCCTGAACGACGCGCTCGCCATCTCGGACTGCTGACTGCCGAAGAAGCACCCGAGAGCACACGCGGATGGATCGACGCTCTTGGTGAGGCGGTCAAAGGCTTTCTCAACCTCGAACGGATCGTTCACCTCGCGGCACCGATCATCCCTAGCCCAGCCTCCAGTCCTTGCAGCAACCTCTTCCCAGGGCAGGATTCGTCGCTGCCACGCCCCGTCATCGCCTACTCGGAGGGTCCAGCCGCCAGTTTTATCTATCCAGAGAATCTCGAACGCCTTCGAGAGGCTGGAGCCGACATCGTCGGTTTTGACCCACGCTTTGCGTCGATTCCCGAGGAAGCGGGACTTATCTGGCTACACGGTGGGTACCCCGAGAACTACCGAGAAGAGCTCGCCGCCAACGAACCGTTCTTGGGTGCCCTACGCCAAGCAGCAGCCACACATCGACCACTCATCGCCGAGTGCGGCGGACACCTCGTGCTCGGGACTCGGCTCGAAGACAGCAAAATGGCGGGAATCCTTCCCTTTGCCTCAACCATCTCCTCCCATCTGACCCTGGGTTATCGACTGGTGCGCGCCCGTGCGTCCGACGCATTTCTCATCGCCAACGGCGATGAACTCCCGGCCCATGAGTTTCACTACGCTACCTCAACGCCGGAAGGCACGGGGTTGACGCTTACCACTGCACGCGGGCAGTGGCAAGCTGGCTACCTGCGCTCGGCATTGCTCTCAAGCTACCTCCACTGGCATCTCGGTGCCAACGAGGGGCTTGCCGCTCGACTCGTTGCCGTTGCGGCACGGCACCAACGCCAATCGCGTGACCATCGCTCTCATCGATGGGTCGACCCTACGAGTAGGATGAGATAATGGAGTTCATAAGCTTTGTTGGGGCGGGTCCAGGCGCGCCGGATCTCATTACGCTTCGCGGTCAAGCGCGGCTGCGCGAGGCAGACATCATCATCTGGGCTTCGTCGCTGATTCCAGAAGAGATGTTAGCCTGGGCCAGTAGCGAGGCAATCTGTATGGACTCGGCAGAGATGACCCTTGAGGACGTGCTGCTCGTCTTCGAGCAGCACCCAGATGCACGTATCGTGCGTCTTCATTCGGGTGATCCATCCATCTACGGCGCCATCCAGGAACAGATCAGCTGGTGTGAACACCATGAGCGACCCTTCGAGATCGTTCCCGGTGTCACCTCGATCTCGGCAGCAGCAGCAGCGGTCGGCCGAGAACTAACGATCCCTGAGGTTTCTCAATCCGTCGTGACGACACGGGTCGCTAGACGCACGTCGGCGTCCATGCCAGCGAGCGAATCACTCGCTGGCTATGCACAGCTCGGTGGGACGATCGCTGTGCTACTCTCCGGAGCCCACCCAGAGCGCGTCGCCGAAGAGCTTCTCGCCGAAGGGTCGAAGTTCAGTGCCGCTACCCCCGTTGCGGTCATCGTCCGAGCGACTTGGCCCGACGAACAGGTTGCGATGACCACCATCGGTGATCTCGTCACGACAGTCACCGAATTGGGGGCCAAGAGGACGCTCCTTCTGCTCGTAGGCGATGTCCTCACCACCACCAACATTCGTCGATCGCACCTCTATTCTCCTGCCTTCTCCCACCGTTTCCGGTCGCGATCGAACCCAGGGACCACCGCTGGGCGAGCAAAGCGACGAGCCAATCGGTCGGTGCGCTGACTTGACCGAACGACTGCGTTCGGGCTTCACGACGGGGTCCTGTGCTGCGGCGGCAGCGAAGGCGGCGACGGTTGGTGCGCTCACGGGTCATGTACCCACTTCCGTAGAGATTCGTCTGCCCAAGGGCCAACTTGTCACCTTTGACGTCGAAGTCGATGAAGCTGGCAGGGCGGTGGTGATCAAAGATGCGGGGGACGACCCGGACTGCACAAACGGTGCCCACATCACCGCTTCCGTGCGACTGATCGACGGGGATGAGGTCCTCATCCAGGGTGGGTCAGGAGTCGGTACCGTCACCAAAGACGGACTCGGTCTTCCTGTCGGCGGCCCAGCGATCAACCCCGTTCCACGTCGCATGATCACCGAAGCGGTTCGCTCGGTTACCGAGCATGGCATCGAGGTCACCATCTCAGTACCCGGCGGCCAAGAGATGGCACTGGCCACCACCAACGATCGCCTTGGTATTCTCGGTGGGATCTCGATCCTCGGCACAACGGGCATCGTCAAACCCTTCTCGACCGCCGCCTATCGCGCCAGCATCGTCCAACAGATCGACGTGGCGGCAGCGAATGGACAATCACACATCGTGCTCGTCACCGGTTCCCGAACGGAGAGTGCAGCGGGCAGAATCTTCCCTCAACTCGACCCCGTCGCCATCGTCGAAGTGGGTGACTACACCGGCGTCGCCATCAAGCGAGCAGCCTCCCATCAGCCTGAGCGCATCACCTGGGTAGGTATGGCTGGCAAGGTCGCCAAACTTGCTCAGGGTCTACTCATGACCCATTTTCATCGCGCAAACGTCGATACCAAGTTGCTCGAAACAGTTGCCCGGGATGCCGGAGCCAGCGAAACGCTGATCGCTGCCGCGACGGCGACCGCTACCGCTCGGCACTTCTACGAGTGCTGCCAACGTGAGGGGGACCTGCGACCCCTCATTGCCTTGACAGAGTTGGCGGCAGCGACCTGTTTCGAGGCGGCAGGTAGCCGCATCCCGATCGAGGTGCTGATGGTGGACTTTGACTCCCTGGAGGTCGTCGCCGCTCATAGACTGGCACCGTGATCACTCTCATCGGCTGGTTGGGAAACCGCATCGATTCGCTCTCGGGCGACCAGCTCCGTGCTCTCCAGGCGTCGCGCACGATCTTCGCTCGGTCCGAACTCCACGAGCCGCTCCAAACCCTCTGCCCATCGTCGACGATCGTGGACTTTACATCCCCGCTGAGCACCACGATTCGCGCCATCGCTGCACACGCCGATGCGTGTACCGTCATCGCCAGTGGCGACCCCAACTTCTTTGGCCTCACAAAGACGCTCCGACGAGCTTTACCGGAGCATCCACTCCGCGTCCTTCCAGGGCCCAGTGCAGTGGCGACTCTCGCTGCTCGACTTGGACGCCCTTGGGACGATCTCAGTGTTGTTTCTCTCGTCGGCAGAGACCACCACGAAGCCCTGCAACGAGCAGGAATTCTCCTAGCAAGCCGACCAAACGCAGCAATCGCGCTTCTCATCCCACCCAACACGTTCCTTGACCCGCTCATCGAACGGCTCAGCGACCACCCAGCGACCGTGTCGATCACCATCGCCACTGACCTTGCGTCCGATGACGAGACGATCACCAAACTGACACCGGCTGAGGCCCTGCACTGGCGTTCGGGTTCACCAGCGGTCGCCTTCATCGAGATCGGCGAACCCACGATGGAGATGCTCATCGACTACACAACGGGTGAGGCGAGCATTTTTCGTGAGGATCAGCTCGCAACCGATGGCACGAACTTCACCAAACTTGAGGTTCGTCTCGCCGCTATCGCCCGCCTGGACCCAGACCGGCTACCGATCAGAGCACACGTCATCGAGGTCGGTGCCGGCAGCGGCACCTTGGGGTTGACGCTGTTGCGGCTGCGCCCTGACATCGAACTCACCCAGCTCGAGCCCAAACATGACCGTGCCGTCATGGCAAGAGCCAATGCGAAGACACTAGGCTATCGGACCACAGTGTCTGAGCAGCCAGTGGAGACGATCTCGAAGAACTTTGACGCCGCAATTGTCGGTGGGGGTGGCCTTGACGCCTTGCGACATGCGCTTGGTCTCCTCGGACCCGCGGCACCAGTGGTCGCAACCTTTGCCGACCTTCATCGCGCTGGATCCGCCGAACGCCTGCTCGGCAACGTGTCGCTGATCCAGGTGGCTCACGGCAAAACCCTAGGTCCAGATGGCACTCGGTTGGTACCCCAGACTCCGATCTACCTCGCATGGCGATAATGGCTCTCTCCAGACGCACCGAGGGCATCGTCGTAGCGTTAGGCCTCCCTCCAACCGGACTCGCTGACAAGCTTGGATTTCGTCAACACGGCTTCGCGAGCTTCGCAGACCTCACCGAGGCCTTACGCGATCATAACCAAGTCGTTGTCGTCGCCGCCTACCCCATCGTTGTGCGCGCTCTCGCAACGACGCTCTCCTCAAAGGACACTGATCCGGCCGTCGTCGCCATCGACGAGGGGATGCGTTTTGCAACCGTTCTCGCGGGAGCTCATCACGGCGGCGAACAACTGGCGCGCCTAGTCGCCCATCATCTCGGGGCAACGGCAGTCATTACCACTGCATCCTCGATCTACGATACGGTCGCGCTTGATCAGACACCCCGGGTGCACTTCGGTCACGTACCAGCCGGACTACAGGCGAGGATCAACCATGGCGATGGCCTTGTACTCGTGAACCCAACCGATTTGTTCCTGCCCGATGCCATTTTGGCACTCGCTCATGAAGGCAACAATCCATTGAAGGTCGTCATCAGCGACCGAATGAGGGACGAGAGTCTCGGTGATCTTCGAGCTACCGCGCCGACCCTCACCGTGGGCGTGGGATGTTCCAGTGATGCGACCGTGACCGAGATCGACGAACTCATCGAGACAACGCTCCAGAACGCTGGCCTTGACCCTTATGCCATCGATCGCGTGGCGACCATCGATCGACGACTAAACCACCCTGCGCTCCTCGGGCTCCATCGGGAGCTCATCGGTTTCTCGGCAGATCAACTCGATGCGGTCGAAACAGTGCATCCCTCATCTGTCGTCTACAAATCTGTCGGAACCCACTCGGTGGCCGAAGCAGCAGCGCTGCTCGCTAGCGGCGATGGTGCCTCCCTTGTGGTCGAGAAGGTCAGGGCCGACCGAGTCACGGTCGCCGTTGCACGCCGACAAAGGCTACGCGGATCACTCTCGGTTGTTGGACTTGGACCAGGATCCTTGGACCTGCTCACACCACGTGCCCTAGGCGCGCTCCGGTCTGCCCAGTTCCTCGTGGGTTTTAGCCGCTATCTTGAGCTGATCGAGCCCATCGTCGAGCGCGCACAGGTAGTCCGACCCTACCCGATCGGCCAGGAGATCGAGCGCGTCGGGGAAGCGATCGCCCTCGCGTCGCGCGGGAATCATGTTGCCCTCGTCACCTCCGGCGACCCGGCTGTCTACGCCATGGCACAACTCGTCATCGAACGTCTCGCCGAGGACCTGACTCTGCACATCATCCCAGGCGTCACGGCCGCCTACGCCGCCTCATCAAAGGCCGGTGCGATCGTTGGACACGACCACGCGATGATCTCACTCTCCGACCTTCTGACCCCATGGAGTGCCATCGAGGCCCGTGTCGAGGCAGCTGCCAAGGCTGACTTCGTCATTGCGTTCTATAATCCACGGTCCAAGCAGCGCACATGGCAGCTTGAGAAGGCATTGTCGATTATCGCCCAATACCGCCAGCAGAGCACGCCGGTGCTCGTGGCCACCCGCGTTGAACGTTCAGGCGCGACCCTCACGGTCACCAGCCTCGCTGAGATCGACCTTGAGACGATTGACATGGAGACGATCGTCATCATCGGCGCCACCACTACCGCCACCAACCATGGTTACCTCTATACCCCGCGTGGCTATCAGCCCACACCTGGCCACCAAGGTGCTCCATGATTACGATTACCGACGCCTGCACCGGCTGCGGTGCCTGTATCGTCACCTGCCCAACGCACGCGCTCAAACCGCACCCAAGACACCCACGTTGGTCTGCCCTACGATGTGAAGCGCACCGCGAGTGTGTAGAGATCTGCCCGGTCGGAGCCATCGATTGGCGCATTCACCTCGACACCGAGTCAGAGGCTGGCATTCGATGACCGTCTCGAGTATCGAACTGGAGAGCTTCGCTAGGATTCAACGTGAAGTCGACTTTTCCCATCTCAGTCGCCAAGGTGCTGAGATCGCTGCCCGTATCATTCATGCGACCGGCGATACCGAGATCATCCACGAACTCGTTATCAACGATGAGGCGATCGAGCGAGCGATCTGGGGGCTCAACCACCACGTCCCAATCGTGGTCGACGTCGCCATGTTAGCGGCTGGGGTTGCTAAGCTCAACCCCTCGATCGCGATCCAAGCTGCTCAACAACTGAGGAGCACCAATGAGACTCGATCGCACAGCGGGATGGCGGCACTCTTGGCTACGATGACCGAACAGATGCCGATCGTCGCTGTTGGCTCCGCTCCCACGGCGTTGAGAGCGGTCCTCGAACACGCCAGCGAGACCGTGCCACTCGTCGTCGTCGGCATGCCGGTCGGATTCGTCGATGCCGTGGAATCAAAGCAGGATCTCATCCGCTCCGGGATCACCCACCTCACCAATACCTCGCGCCGTGGAGGGTCGCCGATGGCAGCTGCAACCCTTAATGCACTGGCCCTACTATCGCAAGGAGAGTACCGACTTGACCACTAGAGGACTGATGCTGATGGGACATGGCACCAAATCAGCGAAGGGGCAAGCACAGTTCCACGAACTTGTCGCGCTGGCTGCGCAGCGCTTTGACGGGCCGGTGACCGGGGGATTCATCGAGCTCGCCCAGCCCACGATGTTCGAAGCCGTCGACGAGATCGCCGCTAAGGGGATCGATGAGCTCATCATCGCACCCGTTGTGCTCCTGCCAGCGGGGCACTTAAAAGACGATGCCGCCGAACTCACCCACTACGCCCGCCGCCAGTGGCCCCAACTCAGTGTCCACTTGGCCTCAGATCTTGGCACAACAGCCGAGCTGATCATCCGTCTCAATCAATGTATCGATGGGGTTGATGAGGCTGCAGAGGCCATTCTTGTCGTTGGGCGTGGCGCTAGCGACCCCAGCGCCAACGCCGAACTCCACGCCATCACTCGACTCTTGAGCGAGAGCCGAGGATACCCAACGACACACACCGCCTTTGTCTCTTTGGCTCCGCCTGATGTCACCACAGGACTCGAGACCTTGGCCCGACTCGGCGCCCAGTCCGTCGTCGTTGCGCCCTATTTTCTTTTTCATGGCGTTCTCCTGGACCGCATCGCGAGCCAGGCGCTGGCCTGGGCAACGGCCCACCACAAGACGGTTGCCATCAGCGAAGAACTTGGTCCCCATCCGCTCGTCATCGATGCGCTCTGGCTACGCGTCCAAGAGGCGATCGGAGGAGATGTTCGCACCAACTGTGATACCTGTCTCTATCGATCACCGTTCTCCATCAAGAGCGCAACAGCGCTACCCTAGGCACGGAGAACTCGCAACATTGGGCATGACGACCAACCAATGTTCCGCCGCGTGTGGACCCCAACGGGAAGCGTCACTTCGCCACCCTACGATAGTCCACAAGGGCGGTAGGCAACGAGAGACATTCGTCCCGTCGTAGAAGTCACCGCCCGCCAAGAAAGGAACACGGTGCAATTCGGAATCTTTCTACCACCATTCCACGAGTTTGCCGACCCTCGCGTGGTCGTCGAGCTGGCTACCAGCGCAGAGCGAGCTGGTTGGGATGGTATCTTCCTCTGGGATCACATGCTCAGCGAACCAGGCTTTAGGGTAGCGGACGCATGGATCACGATGGCAGCGATCGCCAGCGCAACGGAACGGCTGCGCATGGGAGCCATGGTCACACCATTGGCACGCCGACGGCCATGGGTGCTTGCTCGTCAGATAGCAACACTCGACCACCTTTCATCAGGTCGACTCATTGTCGGCGTAGGGCTCGGGGATGATGGGTGGCACGAGTTCAGCGCATTTGGGGAGCGCATCGATCCGCGCGGGCGTGCGAACCAGCTCGACGAAGCACTGGAACTCCTCGGGCTCTTCGCCTCCGGAGAACCGGTGGACTTTGTTGGAGACGAGTATCAGGTGCACTCACCTCCTTTTTTGCCACGCCCACTCCAGCGCCCGGTTCCCATCTGGGTCGCGGGTCGCTGGCCGAATCAACCTCCGCTGCTGAGAGCGAAACGGTACCAAGGCTTCTTCCCAATCTTTGCCGGGCCAGAACCTCCAACCATCCCCGCCCAGAGCGATCTCGACGCCATCACTCGCCAACTTCCTCAAACGGGTACGGGGTATGATCTTGTCATCCGCTATGCGATGTCCCTCGCCGCTGATCCCGTCCACGACGCGACACTCCTCGCTCAGGTCGGAGTGACCTGGATCCTCGAGAGCTTCGGTGCCTTCGGCCCTGAGCCCGAGATTATTCGAGAGGTCGTCGCCGCTGGCCCTGCTGGCAAGAGGGTTTAGCAACCTACTACGATACGTCCTTATCAGAGTTCGGCCGTCATCGGCTCCGGATTGTCGATGGCTCATCCGGCGCCATCACCCCGGTAGCAACGCTCAGTCGGAGTGGCGTCACGGCTCTCCTCCGATGAGCGAACCGGCCCCGATCGAGTGCATTGGAGAATCCTTGCAACAAGCGCGATCCATGACCAAACGAAGCGAACCAGAGACCTTGACGAGATCAATGCAGCTATTGCTCTCGGCAGCTATTGCTCTCGGCGGCTGTTGGCGCTCACCTCACTCGGCGAGCGCCAACAGTGCGTGCAGTGCCACTCCTCGATGGAGAGCAGCCTCGTCCACGAGCATCCTGTTCGAGTGGTTCGGTGCGGGCTGTACGCTTCCGGGGGGAGCAACACCAAGGAAGATCATCGCTCCTGGCGAGACTTGCAGAAGGTAAGAGAAGTCCTCGGCCCCCATCACCGGGGCCTCCATCGCAAGGACATCCGAAGTTCCCACCAACGATCGCGCGAGCCCAAGAGCACGCTCTGCCCCGGCGACGTCGTTGATGGTCACCGGGTAGCTCTCCATCGGGAAGCTAACCGTGACGTCAACCCCATGGGCATCTGCGATCCCGTGGGCTACTCGGGCCACCAGAGCTTCGACCACACGACGTGTCTCCTCCGAGAGTGTCCGAAAGGTGCCCCGAATGGTTGCCAACTCTGGGATAATATTGAAGGTGGTCCCCGCATCGATCTGCCCAACCGTCAACACAGCTGGATCAAAAACGTTGACCCGCCTCGTGAGCGCCACCTGGAGTGCCACAACCAGCTCGGCAGCGACCGGTATCGGATCGAGCGCCTCGTGGGGAGCAGAGGCATGTCCCCCTCGGCCAGTGATCGTGATGAGGAATTCATCGGCAGAGGCCATCATCGGCCCGCCCCGGGTAGCGATGAGCCCACTCGGAAGGTTCGTGATCACGTGTTGGGCATAGCTTCGATCGGGAGCAGGATCAACCAGTCCCTCCTCGATCATCCGCCGCGCACCCCCAGCACCCTCCTCTCCAGGTTGAAAAGCCAAGATGACAGAACCATGTAATGTGTCGCGATGATCCATTAACAGCTGCGCCGCGCCAAGGAGCATCGCCACATGCGCATCATGACCACAGGCATGCATCAACCCTGGGATCGTCGAGGCAAAAGGAAGGCCAGTCTCCTCAACGAGAGCCAGTGCATCCATATCCGCCCTCAAAAGGGTAGTAGGACCCTCCAGCGCACCATCGATGCGCCCCACCACGGAAGAGATGGTTCTGCCCGGGGTAGCCGAAATCCCCATTCCCGCTAGCTCGTTGAGGATGAGCGACTGTGTGATCGGAAGATCGAGTCCAAGTTCGGGATGTGCGTGGATCGTGCGACGTACCTCGATGACCTTGGGATCCATCGCCTTCGCCTCCGCCAAGAGTCCCTTTACATCAATTGTTGTCGCCATCTGTTCCGCCCCTTTCAACCACGCCTGCGCCCAGCCTACCGACTGCCGTCGACCGAGAATCAACCCCTGAACAAATAGCCCGCAAAACTACCTGAGGCATCCTGTGAGACGTGCTACTATCTATCGTGTATCGACGATAACCGTTCTGCTCCTCACCAGACTCGCGAGGTAGCGCCACGAACATCTATGTGAGAGTCGGAGGAGGAAGTGATGCGACTCGTGATCGTTGGAGGTAGTGACGCTGGCATCGCTGCGGCGCTACGTGCCCGTGAGTTAGAGCCGAGCTGCAAGGTGACGGTAGTGCTCGACGATGCGTACCCGAACTTCTCCGTCTGCGGCATCCCGTATTATCTATCGGGCGAGGTGCAGGACTGGTCAAACCTCGCTCATCGTTCCTACCGTGAACTCCTGGATCAAGGGATCGACTTACGAACCGACACCCACGCTCTCGAGATTAATCCTGCCCAACACGAACTGCACTGTCGACTGCAGGATGGACGTTTGGTAGCACTCAACTGGGATCGCTTGATCATCGCCACCGGTGCACAGGCGATCAAGCCACCGATCGAGGGACTGGTCGAAGCACTTGAGGGAGAACGTGTCTTCCTCGTTCACACGATGACCGATGCCCGAGCGATCATGGAGGTTCTCGACAAAGGTCAGGTGCGTCGAGCGCTGGTCATCGGTGCCGGGTACATCGGCCTTGAATTAGCCGAGGCACTCACCACTCGTGGCATCACGGTCAATCAATATGAGGCCAAAGATCATGTACTGCCCGCCGTGAGCCCGGATCTTGCTCGTCAGCTTGAGATGGTGCTGACCAGCCACGGCGTCCGACTCGCGACCAACACGGTAGTGACCGCCATCACGGCGGATCAGGATCACGTCACACTGTGGACCTCGTCTCCATCATCAGGTGCCGCTCAGGTGCGTGGCGACATCGCAATCGTCGTAGCGGGGGTGCGACCAGCCGTTGCACTCGCACGCACGGCTGGAGCCAAAATCGGTCCTGGTGGTGCCGTTTGGGTCAACCGACGCATGGAGACCGGTATCGACGACGTCTACGCTGCTGGCGATTGCGTGATCACCCACCATCAGTTGCTCGGTGAAGCCTACCTTCCACTTGGAACCACCGCCCACAAACAAGGTAGGGTCGCAGGTGCGGCCGCAATAGGGCACGAAGCTGAGGAGTTTCAAGGGGTAGTCGGGACCCAAGTCGTGAAGGTCTTCGACCAGGTGATCGCTCGGACCGGCCTGACCGACGACGAGGCGGTTAGCGCTGGCTTCACTCCCCTGTCCATCACGACACAAACAGATGACCATAAGCGCTACTACCCCGGTGCTGAGACACTCACGATCCGTTTGAGTGCCGACACCTCCACCCACCGTCTCCTCGGAGTCGCCATGCTCGGCCCAATCTCTTCCGGTGCCCACAAACGCATCGACACTGCAGCCGTCGTGCTCGCCCAATCAGCACGCGTTGAAGACCTCATGCATCTCGATCTCGCCTACACACCACCGCTTGGCACGCCATGGGATGCCCTCCAAGTCACCGCCGCTCAGTGGCTACAAAAGGCAGCAACAGGGAGCAGCTACGGTGGCGAAGATGGTTGAACTAGAATCAGCGACTATGTACCCAGCAAACTCAACCGAGACCTCCCCCACCACCAACGGCGTTGCGTGCGCCATCCCCGAACCAGCGATGGATGAGGTCGACCCACTCGACGACGGTGAGCTGGCACACATCACCAAAGCCCTGGGGAATCCAACCAGAATTAGAATCTTTCGTCTCCTGACGGAACGCCAGACCTGTGTGACCGGAGAACTCGTCGCTGAGCTACCCCTCGCGCAGTCAACCATCTCTGAACACCTGCGCATCCTGCGTGAGGCCAACCTTATCCAAGGAGAGATTGAGGGGCCAAGAACCTCGTACTGTATTAATCAGCGAGTCCTCACAGCGTTTAAGCGCGCCATTCAGACGCTCTAGCCGCCCTCAATGCAACAGTGTCACCCAGCCAGCCAAAGCGATCAAGGTGATCGCGAGGACTGGCGCAGCAAGTATGATTCCTTGACGGAAATACTGTCCCCACGTAATCTTGATACCTTTGGTGTCGAGCACATGAAGCCAAAGCAGTGTCGCCAGCGAGCCGATGGGGGTGAATTTAGGTCCAATATCAGCCCCAACGACGAGTGCATAGACGGCAATATTGTGCGAGATGCCAGCCAAGTGGGCGCCTTTGATACTCAATGCCCCGATCAGTGTCGTCGGCATGTTGTTCATGATGGCCGAGAGGATGCCAGAGCCAAACCCGCCAACCAGCGCCGTCGCCAGTACGCCATGATGGCTCGCGTCGGCCAGTCCATGCGACAAGTACACGGTGAGGCCCGCATTAAAGAGACCATACACCACCAGGTACATGCCCACCGAAAACACGACGATCCTCCACGGTGCTTCGCGAAGGACCATTCGGCTCGACAGTGCACTTGATCGGCTTGCCGCCAGCAAGAAGATGAGTGCAGCAACAGAGGCTGGCACCGACACTGGAAAGTGAAACGGCTCGGAGAGTAGGTAGCCCGCCAACAGCGCAACGAGCACCACCCAACCCAGTCGAAACAACTGGATATCGCGAAGAGCTGATTTTGGAGTCTCTAGTGACGTTGGATCGTAGCTACGTGGAAGCGATCGACGATAATAGATGAGTAGTACACCCAGACTCGCCAAAAATGAGACGACATCAATCGGTGCCATTCTCGACGCGTAGGTGAGAAAGCCGATGTGAAAAATATTCGCAGTGACGATGTTGACAAGGTTCGATACCACCAGAGGAAGACTGGTGGTATCCGCGATAAAGCCCGCCGCCATCACGAAGGGGAGTGCCCGACGGCGATCGAAACCAAGGACACGAGTCTGCTGATAGACGATCGGGGTAAGGATGAGCGCCGCTCCATCGTTGGCAAAGACAGAGGCAACAATAGCGCCAAGAATCAGCAAGTAGACAAAAGCTCGGAGAGCGCTGCCTCGCGCAAAACCGAGCACGTGGAGGGCAGCCCACTCAAAAAACCCAATACGGTCGAGGATCAGCGAGATGATAATCACCGCCACAAAAGTGATCGTGGCGTTCCAGACGATCCCCCAGACCGTCACCACATTGGCGAGCTGATCAACCCCAATAGCGAGCGCAACGATGGCACCGCCGAGTGCTGAGACCCCGATCGATAGTCCACGCGGCTGCCAAATGACCAGCACCAGGGTCACGAGAAAGAGGAGGACGGCTAACAACGTCAAAATCTCGCCGTGCAACGTCACCAACACACCTCCTCGCCTCCCTCAACGCCCATCGACCTTACCCGGGGTCCCAACCCCTGACGATCCCGGCACACTCCACTACTCGGTGATCACCAGCCAACGATAGCGTCGATGCGCTAGGCGATCTCAACCCTGCCCTATAATCGTTCTTCGACGATATACGATACTAGTAGTAATGGAGTTGCCGTAGCGCGGTCGGTTCCTCCGGACACGACCCTCCCCACATGGCGGTGGAGCCGGAATATTTGTTAATGATTGTAAACTATTTCGCGGAATAAAGCTCACTCCTCCCTGTTGTTTGAAGGAGTTCCATCTACCATCTGAAAAGGGGTACCATGTCACGTCGGAGCACCAACCTTGCCATCGCGGTGGTCGCGGGCGCTCAGTTGATGATCACACTCGATCTTACGATCGTCAACGTCGCGCTTCCCTCAATCCACACTGCACTGCATTTTTCACCCTCATCACTGGCCTGGGTCGTCAACGCTTACACCCTGGTCTTTGGTGGGCTCCTCCTCCTTGGAGGTCGTTCGGGTGACATCTTTGGCCGCCGCAAGATGTTTACGATTGGAACGCTACTCTTCGCTGGTGCATCCCTTTTTGGAGGACTCGCCACGACCTCGAGTTGGCTGCTGACCGGCCGTGCGCTCCAGGGAATCGGAGCCGCAATCGCCTCACCCACCGCCCTAGCCCTGATATCGACAAACTTCGTTGAGCCTAAGGAGCGAGGACGTGCATTCGCGATCTATTCAGCCGTCTCCGTAGCAGGTGTCGCACTTGGTCTGTTGCTCGGTGGAGTGCTCACCCAATACGTCTCATGGAGATGGGTATTCTTTGTCAACACCCCCATCGCCATCCTGCTCGCTTTTGCCGCCCCTCGTGTGCTCCAAGAGAGCACGAAGGTGCGAACGCGCATCGATGTTGGGGGCGCGATCATCGGTACCGCGGGGCTTGCCAGTCTGGTCTATGGCATTATCAACGCATCCTCACACACCTGGACAACCGCTTCGACCCTGGTACCTGGGCTCGTCGGTATCGCGTTGCTGGTGATCTTTGTCCTCTTCGAGCTCCGTGTCACCGCGCCGATCATCAACTTCGCCATCCTGAAGAGTCGCGATCGTGCCGGCGCCATCGGCATGATCCTCTTTGTGATGGCCGGCATGTACAGCATCTTTTTCTTCTTGACCCAGTACATGCAGGAGGTAATGGGGTATTCACCGACGAAGACCGGCCTAGCCTTTCTTCCGATGACCCTTGGCATCGTGTTCTTTGCCCAAGTAGCCGCTCGATCGCTCCACCGTGTCGGTCCCAAGGTGTTCATGATGCTTGGTGGTCTCGCTATCACGATTGCGATGTTTCTCCTCTCGTTCATCGGACCGCACAGTAGCTACCTCCAGATCTTGCTACCCCTCTTGATTATGTCAGCTGGCTCGGGCCTCTCCTTCGTCTCGATCTTTCCCACCGCGACCCATGGTGTCAATCCGAACGAGGCTGGCATGGCATCAGCACTTGTGAACGTTGGTCAGCAGGTCGGTGGCACCATCGGACTCGCCGTGCTGGTCACCATCGCCGTCTCGGCTGCCAGACGCCGCGCAAGTTCTCTCCACAGCGCCATCATCCACCATCAAATCAGCCCAGCTGTGGTGGGGTTGATCGCCGAGACGCACGGCTGGGCGATGAGTTTTCGTCTCGCCTCCGTCTTTGGGTTCGTCGCCTTCTTGATCGCGACGACTGTCGTAACTCGCTTTAAAAATCCGGCTGATGAGGCGACAGGTGGAGAGGCGTTAATCCTTTAAAACGGTCACGAAAATCGGAGCGATGGATCTTTTCTCGCATGGCCCTCGAGCGATCGCGGGCCGGTGGAGTGCGTTCGTTCGGTAATCATCGATTCGGTAAGGAATCACCGGGCTTCTGCCGGAGTGTATTACTGCGCAGCACGTCGAGCGGGCACACCCATGCAATCAGTAGGTGTTCAATCGATATGCCGCTCAAGCGATCCGTGGATACGCTGGCGCATCCGAGAAGCGGGCATTTAGGAGGACGAGCATGCGCCATCATCGTGCCCCTGCCTCGATATCGGGCTTGGATCGGCGCTCGTGCTGCTGTTGCACCAGGAACGGTTGTACTGGTCTACGACAATCTCCTACAACGACTGTGCGACTCCATTCACGACGGCTGGCGCGTGGTAGTAGCCGGGAAGTCGGTCGGGACGGCTACAGTCATGGCATGATCCGCAATGTCGTCATGATGAAGATGAAACCCGGCTACGACACCTCTCTGCTCGACACTCTTGTCGCACGCTTGTATACGTTGAACTGCCCCGGCACGCTCTCCTACACCGCCGCTCTCGATGCCGGTCTACGACCCGGCAACTGGACGCTGGCGGTCGTGGCCGATTTTATCGATGTTGACAGCTATCGAGGCTACGACGAAGATCCCAAGCACAATCAGATCCGTGCGGAATTAGCACCGATGATTGACGAGGTTGCCCGCGTGCAGTTCGTGTTATGACGCGGATCTGGCCACACCGACATTTTCTAGGACCAAGAATTTGCTAGAGTAGTCACAACACGAACAGACGAGGGGGAACCGCCATGATGGATGTTGATCTGAACAGTTGGATGCTTTTTCGTAACGCTGAACAGTCCTACCAAGATGTCCAGATCGTCACCCAACGGGATCAGCAATCCCAGCATCGCTACACCTACGCGGACTTCACCCATCGTGTTCGTCAGCTGATCACGGCGCTCGATAGCCTTGCGCTCTCCGAGCACGCGCGCGTCGCTACCATGGCCTGGAATAGCTTCGAACATCTCGAATGCTACTTCGCCATCCCCTGTTCAGGTCGCGTCCTTCACACCGTGAATGCGCGACTGAGTTTCGAAGATCTCGTCTTCATTCTCAACGATGCCGATGATGAGGCCCTCATCGTCCCAGCTGACCTCGCAGAGACCGCCGAGCGACTCAGGGTGCGCTGCCCTGGACTTCGCCACATCGTCGTCTTTGGCGACGATACCAGCGCCATCCCCTCGTCCATGCTCTCCTATGAAGCGCTCCTCAGTGACGCCACCCCCTTTCTAGGCGAACGGAGTATCCCAGAGACTGCGCCACTTGGGATCTGTTACACCTCGGGGACCACCGGTCGCCCCAAGGGAGTACTCGCCACCCACCGTTCCACCTATCTGCACACACTGACCGTCTGCTCGGGCAACGGACCGGGCCTTGCGACGAGTGAATGTGTGCTGCCGATTGTGCCGATGTTTCACGTCTATGCCTGGGGACTCCCATTTGGGGCGGTCGCTGCTGGGTCGAAGATCGTCTTTCCAACTCCCTCATTTGACCCGAAGATGGTCATCAGGCTCATCAACGAGGAGGAGGTCACCAAGGCAGCAGGCGTGCCGACCATCTGGATTGCCGTACTCGATGAGTTGCATCGAAGTTCCGAGAGGCTTGACGGGTTGAAGGAACTGCTCTGTGGCGGTTCTCAGCCGCCGTATGCCATGATCAAGTCCTACCTCGAGGAGTACGATGTGCGACTACTCCAGGCGTGGGGCATGACGGAGACCTCACCGATTGCAACGACGACTCGGCTACCACACGCCTTGCTCCACGCACCCATCGAAACCCAGGTTGACTATGTCGCCAAAGCGGGCGTGCCGGTGACCGGCATAGCAACCACACTGCTCGGAGATGACCACCAACCGGTGCCACACGATGGCAAGAGCATGGGAGATATCTACGTTCGTGGACCGTGGGTACTGGACTCCTACATGGGTGGACATGGTGCTGAATCCTTCGAAGTCGAAGGTTGGTTCCGCACTGGGGATGTCGGAGTTCTCCACCCGTCCGGCGTCATCGAGCTGGTCGATCGCACGAAGGATCTCATCAAATCCGGTGGAGAGTGGATATCCTCGGTGGCGCTGGAGGGAGCGTTGATGGGACACCCCAAGATCCTCGAGGCAGCCGTTATCGCTGTCCCCGATGCAAAGTGGCAAGAACGGCCCCTTGCGACGGTGGTGCCAAAACCACACGAAACGATCACGCTCGAGGAGATCCAGACGTACTTACTCGGCCTTGGATTCCCGAAGTGGCAGCTGCCCGATCGCATTGAGATCATCGAAGAAGTCCCCCGAACCTCCGTAGGTAAGTTTGACAAGAAAGTACTCCGGGCGCGCTTTGGCCAAGCAACCTAATCGTACACAGCGGTTTCAGGCGATTGCCTTCACATTAGGGTGAAGGGAGTGGACTTCATTCCAGAACCTCAACAAGGTCGCGTCTTTGTCAACGAGCACTGCAACCTGCTGTCGGACTGCGACCCAACGGGTCGTCTCCGCCTTGATGGCATCGCTCGCATTCTCCATGACGTCGCCACGCTGGACAATGAGGGTTCACCGGTACCAGACAAGGGCCTCTGGATCCTGCGCAACCTATCCGTTGAACTCCGCGTCTGGCCCGGCTATCTAGACTCGATCGTCTCGCGCACCTGGTGCTCAGGGATTGGACGAGCATGGGCCGAGCGCCGCACTGACCTCTATCGCCATGATCAGCTCGTCGCACAGGCCAAAGCGCTCTGGGTCAATGTAGCACCTGATACCGGCTTTCCCCGATCACTTCCCGAAGGTTTTTTATCCGTCTTCGGTCCCTCGGCAATGGGAAGGACCATCAAACCGCGTTTTATGCTCTCCCTTCCCGAGGACGAACCTGCCAGCACCGGCAGTATCCCTCTCCGTTATAGCGATCTCGATATCGTCGGTCATGTGAACAATGCCGTCCATCTTGCACTCGCTGAGGAGTTGCTCGCACCCTCGCAACGAGGAGCAGACTCTCAGCTCAACCAGTATCATTCTTTCACCATCGAGTTTCATCATGGCCTCGAACTCCCTGAGCCCGCCAATTGGAGTCTGTGGACCAGTGGCGGATCCATGACTCTCCGCCTCGCACAGAGCGAAGGTGTCGCCTCTGTCGTCGAGTTACAACGGGAAGAGGCTTCGATCACCGAACAACGGATCGGATCGTGATGGAGCAAACCGGCCGATCTTCCCCACAACGTTCTCTTCATGGCGGACAGTACATCCTGTTCGACCTCATCGCGGTGGTGGTCTTCGTGGCAATCGGGCGAGACGTTCACGGGCACGCCGATGATCTTGCCGGTCTCATCAAAACATCATGGCCATTCGCCGCTGGTGTCGTGGTCGGTTGGCTCGGAACTCGTCAGTGGCAAAACCCGTTGACCCGAACAGCGATACTCGTGTGGTTGGCTACGGTTGCGGTCGGCATGGTCCTGCGGGTCATCACGGGCCAGGGGATCGCCGTTCCCTTCGTCTTTGTCTCTCTGGGCTTCTTTGCACTCACTGAACTCGGTTGGCGAATCATTGCAAGAGTCGGCCTCAGCTGGCGAGATCGGGCGCCCCGCTGACTGAGGGTCCTCCTTGTCACTGCCGCAACTCGTAACGATGCCCATGGCTAGCATGAGGGTTGAAGGCAAACCCATCGACAACGGAGGAAAGCGATGCAATCACTCTCAGTAGAGACCACCAAAAGCCTACCAGAAGCCGAAGCGATGATCCGGACCGAGCTCGGTGCCGTCGGCTTTGGCATTCTCAGCGAGATCGACCTTGGCGCTACCCTGGCGTCGAAACTGAGTCGCTCAGTCGGCAACCTCAAGATCCTCGGTGCCTGCAATCCGCAGTTCGCTTACGATGCCTTGCTAGCCGACCGGTCCGTCGCACTCCTGCTCCCGTGTAATGTCGTCCTCGATGCCACGCCTGCAGGCACGCGCATCAGTGTCCCAGCCCCCGCGGAGCTTCTACCTGACCGCCCAGAGATCACCGAACCGGTCACCAAATTGTTATATGCAGCACTGGAAGCTATTGGCAAGGTTAACCTCGGATGAGTACGCCCGCTTGCGTGTGTGATTGCCCAACCAGAAGCTGGTCCTGCGTGCTCTGGTCCAGTCCCACAACCCGGAAGAGCCCGTCCAACCATCAACCGTTCCATGGAACGTACACAAGAGACCTCACGTAGGTTTGCAGTTCAACGGACCCACACCGCATGGTCTAGGTTGTGGAGAGCTCACAACGGCAGTTGCCTCCAGGTGCAACGTCTGTTGACCTGAAAAGACGTTGTTGATCCCACCTGCTCACGGTTTGCGTAGCGACCTCGAGGGTTGTAACGGTCTCGCTGATGATAGACATTCTCACCCATCATAGGTAGATCACCTCACATGCATCGAATGCACCGCCAGTTGGATCGACCTCCACAGGAGCGAGGGATATTGGAAGGCGCATAAGATGCCCTCCGATGTCGCATCTGGGCCGCCGGCCAAGGTCGATACAGTTCTACCCAGCGCCCCCGGTAGGACTCGAACCTACGACCGACTGCTTAGAAGGCAGCTGCTCTATCCGCTGAGCTACAGGGGCACTCAGTAAAGTGTAAAGCCGCCGACGCGATCAGCGGCAATCGAGCGCCACTCCATCAACTAGAGTGAAGGGAGTATTCCTCCGCACTCATCCACAGTCTTTTACTAACGCGGAGGTAGAGGGAAGCGCACATGCAACAACGGTCGCGGCTTCGATCGTTTCCCCACAGTGTCTTTGGACTCTATACCGTGGCGGGATTCTATCGCGGTGCCCAAAACATGGCACTCACGACCCTCGCGCTGATCATCAAAGAGGATCTTGGCTATGGAGCAGGAACCATCGGCGTGATCTCAGCGCTCTCCGGTATCGTCCTTGTGCTCGTCACCCTCATGATCAGTGCACGCCTCAAGCCAGCGCAACTCGAACGCGCGGTATCAATCTCGCTGGTTACACTCGTTCTCGGCTTAGTCATCATCGGCGTGAGTCACTCTATCTACCTCACGGCATTCGCATCCATACTCCTCGGCATCGGCGGAGGCCTAGGAATGCCGGGGCTTGCCGGCTCAGTGCAGCTTGCCGCGGGCGAAACCTCCTCAAATCCTCAACGAATCCTCGCGATCTACACGCTAGTCTTGAGCATCTCACTCGCGATTGGACCGCTTCTCGAGGCTGGCCTCCTCGATGCTACCCATCAAGATGTTCGTTGGCCGTTCTTAGCCTTTGCCATACTTCCACTCCTTGCCCTCGGCATTATGCTGTCGCGACATCGAGAAGCAATCGCTGCCGCTGCTCGCGCGAGTGCTGCGGGAGGGCCGTCCATCACACCTGTCGCCGATACGAAGCGAGTACGACTGCTCCAGACTCCGGAGGTCGTCAAAGCCCTTCTCGCACAACTCATGTACGCCGTGCCCTTTGCAGCCCTCACCGTCTTTGGCGCCGAGGTTGCCCGCGTGACCGATCAGGCCACTGCGGCCCAAGCCCAGCTCGCCTTTACCGTCTTCTTTATCTTCTCGCTCGGCTCCCGTGGACTTGTCGCTTGGCGATCCCCTATCTACCACAAGGGATTGGCCTATACGGCATCGGGGATCATGACCATTACCGGTCTTACCTTTATCGTTGCCGGCCACTCATTCACCCTCTTTCTGGTAGGAATGATCATCCTCGGCATCCCGCATGGTTTGATTTTCCCCCTCGCACTTTCTGCGCTGGCGAGTTCTCTACCACCAGATCAGCTACCCCGTGCAAACTCGTTGTTGATGGGTTCCTCCAACTTCGTTGGTATCATCGCACCACTCATCCTTGGCGTCATCGCCGCCGCTACCACCTATCGATTCATGATGGGCACAGTGCTCGCCCCGGTGATCCTGCTCTTCGCCGTCTTTGTCGGCGTCGTCGGCATCATGCGTCTCCGCCACAGCCCCGTCGCCAGATCGACGCCATAGGGCTCCAACGTTGCAACCACCGCTCACACCGCCTGACGTCCTTCGCCAATCCATCCAAGGCAACCGAACTCACGCATGCTGACTAACATCTTCCGTCAACCTGCAGCCAAAGCCGCTAAAGTAGACGCGTGCACCAGTTTGTCCCCTTGCGCATCGTGACACACCTAAGCGGTCGTTGGTGACGTAGGTGGACCTTTCCCATCCCCAAGGCTCTGAGTACGAACGGATCGTTGCCCAGCTGGCTCACACGCTGCGCCAGGAGCGCAGCCTGCGAGGGCTCTCTCGGTCCGATCTCGCACGCCGAGCCCAGCTCTCGGAACGCTATCTGGCCCAGGTCGAGACTGGTCGTGCAAACCCGTCACTGACGGTGCTTACCCGACTGGCCCAAGCCCTCGACCTGGGCCTCATCGAGTTGATCGATGTCGCCGCACTCGCCACACCAACCCAGGCGGAATCGCTTATCGAACAACTCAAACGACGGGTCGTTTCCGAGCGACACGGGATCGCTCTGATCGGGTTGCGCGGAGCGGGGAAGACAACTCTCGGTCACTTACTAGCCGCCCAACTCGGCTGGCCTTTCTATCGCCTAACGGAGCTGATCACCGAACGAACCCAGATGCCCCTCGATGAGCTCTTCTCTCTCGGGGGTGATGCCGCTTTTCGCAGACTTGAACTCGAGACCCTGCAACAACTCGTCGAGGATGGCGAGAGTCAAATCATCATAGAGATTGGTGGCGGACTGGTCACGAATCAACCGGCCTACCAGCTACTTCGTCGTCATTGGACCACCGTTTGGCTCTCGACAACGCCAGAGGAACACATGCAACGAGTCATTGCCCAGGGCGACCTACGGCCGATGCACGGCTCCGATCGAGCCATGGAAGAGCTCAGGACTATTCTGTACGAACGAACCCCTTTCTATCAAGCAGCCGAGCTCCATCTATCCACTTCGCATCGGAGTGTCGAAACCTCCCTCACGGAACTCGAAGGGCTCATTGCGAAGTATCTCGGCGTTGGCGACCGCGCCAAAGAAGACAAATCCCCGCATGGGGGAGATGGCTAGCCATCCCGCAGCAGTCGCCAATGCGACCTGCGCGATCGATGGGTGGCCGCGCGGTCATTGGCCGCACATCATTGACCACACGTTATTGACCACACAGCCGAAGGCTGCATAATAATGCATGATCCTGTGGGACTCTCCCCGCGTGTTTTGCAGTATAGTGCAAGTGTGCCGATGCGCCTAAAAAGGTGCCTGTGTGGCATGCCGACCGAGAACGAGTCATCGACGACCGGTGCGGGCGTGCCCATGAAGGGGGAGTGATGATGCAGGTCCAACAACAAGAGACGATGGCGATCGAAGAGTGGCTAGCCAACCTGCCAAAGAGCTACAACATTGCAGAGAGTCTGCTCACGACCGCTCGATCACAACCGCTTGGTCGCACAGCGGTCACGGATGCGGACGGTACCTACTCCTATCGAGAGGTTGAAGACCTCGTGCTCCGTTCTGCCACCGCATTGATGGAGCTCGGCCTTGAGCCTGAGGATCGACTTCTTTTAGTCATCGGCGATACCATTCTCTTCCCTGCTCTCTTCCTCGGGGCCATCCGAGCTGGCATCGTTCCCATCCCTCTCAACCCGCTCCTGGCCGAAGAGGACTTTCGCTACATCATCGAAGACTCTAGAGTCAAAGCCATCGTCACCCACGCCCAAGGTGTGGAAAAGATCGAACGGGCGGCGGCTGGGTGTCGACGCGTCAAGTGGATCGAGCGTGACAACGGACTGCGCGGACCGGGGATCGGAGCCCGCATCCTAGCGGCTTCGCCGTATCAGCAACCTATCGCCACCGTCGCCGACGAGGTCGCCTTCTGGCTGTACTCATCAGGATCGACTGGACGCCCAAAAGGGGTTCGGCATCTCCACCGCAATGTGGCCGTCACCATCAACTGTTTCGCCCAGCAAGTACTCGGCCTGACCCCTACCGACACGGTCTTCTCTGCGGCCAAGCTCTTTTTTGCCTATGGCCTTGGCAACGGACTGACCTTTCCCTTCGGCGTTGGAGCAAGCGTCGCCTACCTCAACGAACGGCCAACCCCGGACTCCGTGATCGATCTCCTGCAGGCGAGCCACGCGTCGGTCTTCTGCGGCGTGCCGACACTCTTTGCCTCCTTACTCGCAAGCCCTCGCGCACGAGAACTTGCCGATGTTGGGCTTCGGATCTGCACCTCAGCTGGTGAAGCGTTACCTCCCGAGATCGGGCGCCGCTTCGAAGAACTCACCGGTGCGGCTATTATCGACGGTCTCGGGTCGACCGAGATGCTCCATATCTTTCTGGCCAACCGTCCCGGCAGTATCCGTTATGGTTCCAGCGGCGTTCCTGTTCCCGGGTATGACGCTCGCCTCATCGACGACGAAGGGCTAGAGATCGCCACCTCAGGGACGATCGGCGAGCTGGTGGTGCGGGGTTACTCCGCCGCTGATGGCTACTGGAATCAGCGTGACAAGTCTCTCGCCACCTTCCGAGGGCATTGGACCCATACCGGCGACAAGTACCTCCGCGATGACGATGGTTACTATTACTATGCTGGTCGATCCGATGACATGATGAAGGTCAGTGGCAACTGGGTCTCGCCCTTTGAGGTTGAGTCAGCATTGATCGCCCATCCAAGCGTTCTTGAGGCCGCTGTTGTCCCTTGGAGAGATGTCGATGATCTGATCAAACCGAAGGCCTACGTCGTTGTCCGTTCGGATGCCGAGCCAACGGATACGCTCGTCTCCGACCTCCAAGGCTTTGTCAAGCAGCAACTCGCCCCGTGGAAGTACCCTCGATGGATCGAATTCGTGGAAGAACTCCCCAAAACTGCTACCGGTAAGATCCAACGGTTCAAACTCCGCGAGTCATGAGGACGACGTCAACGATCCAGCATCTAGCCAGCACCCTTGAGGTGGCACACTGGTCACCCAGCCTCGAGTCCCGTGATGGTCCAACTATCTTCCTGCTTCACGAGGGTCTCGGGTGTGTGGAGATGTGGAAGGACTTCCCCCAGCGACTGGCAGACCGACTTCGGCTGCCCGTCATCGCCTACTCCAGGGCGGGTTACGGGGGTTCGAGCACCATCGATCTCCCTCGATCGCTTGACTATATGCAACGCGAGGCGGATGACGTGCTACCCGATCTCCTCCAAGCGCTCTGTGACGGGCCAAGGGTACTCCTCGGGCACTCCGATGGTGCATCGATCGCCTTGGCCTATGCGGGTGCCCACCACGATCCGCTACTCACCAGTGTTGTCGCGATCGCACCACATGTGGTGGTTGAAGCGATCGCCACCGCAGCGATCCAGGGGGCGAAGGAGCAGTTTACTGCCGGTACCCTTGCCTCAAAGCTTGCACGGTATCATCGCGCAAATCTCACGAGTGCCTTCTGGGGTTGGAACGACGCTTGGCTGGACCCGGACTTTCGTACCTTTTCGATCCTTGATCGACTGGACACCATCGCGGTGCCCGTTCTCGCCCTGCAGGGAACCGAGGACGAATATGGGACGAGCATGCAACTGGAACTCATCGCGTCAAGCGTCGCCGAGACGACCCTCATCCTCATCCAAGAGGCCAAACACTCCCCTCATCTCACCCACACCGACCGGGTCTTGGATGCAATCGAACGCTTCCTCGACCAACGGGGCATCCTCGTCCCCAAGGTCACCGGGTCGCCACCACGATAATGCATTATATTGCCGTCTTTCTAGTTGGAAATATAACTATACTGCATCATAGGAGGAACGATGATTGACCTACGCACGAACCCTGATCGTTATCACCACTGGACACTCAAACTCGGCGACCAGAGCGCAGAGCTCATCCTTGATGTCGATGAGCACAAGACGATCGGCACCGGCTACCAGCTGAAAATGAACTCGTACGATTTGGGAGTTGATATCGAGCTCGCCGACGCCCTGGAGCGACTGCGGCTCACCTACCCCCAGATCACCACGGTGCTGGTCCGCTCAGGGAAGGACCGCGTCTTCTGTGCAGGAGCCAACATCGGCATGTTGGCTGGGGCTACCCATCAGCACAAAGTCAACTTCTGTAAGTTCACCAACGAAACGCGGCTTTTTATGGAAGGGGCTCCTGCGCACTTCATCGCAGTAGTCGAAGGCACCGCAGCTGGAGGTGGCTATGAACTGGCACTGAGCTGTGACACGATCGTACTCGTCGATGACGGATCGGCGTCTGTCTCACTCCCAGAGGTTGCGCTGCTCGCAGTGCTTCCCGGGACGGGAGGGTTGACGCGGTTGACTGACAAACGCAATCTACGTCGTGATCGGGCCGATTACTTCTGCACCCTTGAAGAGGGTATCAGTGGCCAACGAGCTCTCGATTGGCAGCTGGTCGACCATTTGGTGCCCCGTTCGGGCCTCGATCGACTCCTCGACAAACTTGTGACCTCCCACGAACGTATCGACCCACCACCTGGACCCGGCATCGCTTTAAACGACATCGATCGCGAGCTCACCGACGATACAATCAGGTATCGTCACCTCCAAGCTGACATCGACCGGAACAACGGCGTCGTGACTATCGAGATCCTCGGCCCAACGGAGCTTCCGGCCTCCTCCGCCGAGCTCCTCGGCCAAGGCGATGCCTCATGGTTGATCGCAGCGGCACGAGAGCTCAACGACCTACTCTGCCACTTACGCTTCAACGAGGCAACAGTTGGAACACTGCTCATCAAGAGCCACGGAGATCTCGCTCTCGCCCAGCGCTACTCCGAGCTCCTTCTGCAGTGGCGCGGCGAGTGGATCGTCGACGAGGGTCTCGCCCTCTGGCAGCGGACCCTTGCTCGCCTCGACCTGACCTCTCGATCCATCATGTCTTCGATTGACGATGCCAGCTGCTTTGCGGGACCCTTGGCGGAACTCATCTTTGCTTCAGATCGCTCGTACTTCCTCGATAATGGGGAGCCCGGACTCGTTCTGAATCGCCTCAACTTCGAGGCCTTCCCAATGATGAATGGACTTTCACGACTCGCTACCCGCTTCTGGGGTCACCCGGAACAACTTGGCGCGCTGGAGTCACTCATCAACCAACCGCTCGATGCCATCGCCGCTCAAGACAAGGGTCTGGTCACCTTCACACCAGATACATACGATTGGGAGGATGAGCTACGCCTCGCCCTTGACGGGCGCAACGCCTTCTCACCGGATGCGCTCACTGCCATGGAGGCGAACCTGCGTTTTGCCGGCCCGGAAAGCATGGCGACCAAAATCTTCGGACGTCTCAGCGCATGGCAAAACTGGGTCTTCAATCGTCCGAATGCCGTTGGCCCTGAAGGAGCGCTGCAACGGTATGGGACCGGGCTCACCACTAACTTCCAACGAGAAAGGATCTAACCATGGAACTCATCGACTACGACTCACAAATCCCCAACAACGTCGCGCTGGCAAGCGACGAGCGTCTCAAGCGAGCCCTCGAACAGTGGCACCCTGGCTACCTGAACTGGTGGAACCAGATGGGACCTAGCGGATTCGCAGAATCAGAGGTATACCTGCGCACCGCTACCGGGGTCGACCCGAAAGGTTGGGCACAGTTCCATTACGTCAAGATGCCAGAGTATCGCTGGGGCATCTTCTTGGCCCCTGGTGATCCCGATCGGAGAATCGGCTTCGGCGAACATATCGGCGAGCCGGTGTGGCAGGAGGTTCCTGGCGAGTATCGAGCCATGCTGCGTCGCCTCCTCGTGGTGCAGGGCGACACTGAACCCGCCAGCGTCGAGCAACAACGTCACCTGGGAGCCACTGCACCCTCCCTCTACGATCTCCGCAATCTCTTCCAGGTCAACGTCGAGGAGGGTCGCCATCTCTGGGCAATGGTCTACCTGCTTCAGCGGTATTTTGGCCGCGACGGTAGGGAGGAGGCTGAGGCATTGCTGCATCGTCGCTCGGGAGACGAGGACCGTCCACGAATGCTCGGAGCCTTCAATGAGGATACCCCCGATTGGCTCTCCTTCTTCATGTTCACCTTCTTCACTGACCGGGACGGCAAGTATCAACTCGAGGCTCTTGCCCAATCAGGCTTCGATCCCCTGGCACGAACCACTCGCTTCATGTTGACCGAAGAGGCTCATCACATGTTCGTCGGGGAGAGTGGCATCGGCCGCGTGATCGATGCAACCCTGACAACCATGAAGGCCGCGGGTATCGAAGACCCCTACGATGTCGACCGAATCCGCACCCTTGGCGTCATCGACCTGCCGACCCTGCAACGCTATCTCAACTTTCACTTCTCGGTGAGCCTCGATCTCTTTGGTGCAGAAGGCTCCTCAAATGCAGCAAATGCCTTTGCCTCAGGACTGAAGGGCCGATTCAATGAGCATAAGATCACCGATGACCACCAGCTCGTCAGCGCGACCTATCCGGTACTACGACTCCAAGGTGGGGCGATCATTGCCCGCGACGAACCAGCGCTGACCGTCTTGAATGCACGCCTACGCGATGATTACGCCAACGACTGCGCCAACGGTGTCAAGCGTTGGAACAAGGCCATTGAGAAGTCAGGCATCCAATTTCAACTCACCCTACCCCATCTCGGATTTCATCGCCGTGTCGGAGAGTTTCAGTCCCAACCGATCGATCCGGCGGGCAACGTGGTAACGGACCATACCTTCGAGCAGGTGACCCTGTCACACCTGCCAAACGCCACCGATCGCGCCTTTATCAACTCCTTGATGCAGCCCGTCTATGAGCCAGGCAACTATGCGCGTTGGATCGCTCCACCAAAGGTTGCCATCGACAACAAGCCGGGGGATTTCGAGTTCGTCCGCCTCCACGCATGATTACCTCCACGAGCTTGCTTAGACAACATCTGATCGACCCAGAGGTCTGCATACGCTGCAACACCTGCGAGGAGACCTGTCCGATCGGCGCCATCACCCACAACGATGACAACTACGTCGTCGACCCAGCGATCTGTGCCTCCTGCGGAGATTGTCTTGGTCCCTGCCCGACCGGAGCTATCGACTCGTGGCGGATCGTGACGACGCCGCATTCGATCGATGATCAGCTCGGCTGGGAGCTCTTGCCCGAGGACACTGGCGAGATCTTCGAGTCAGCCCCAGCAGGTGACGATGAGGCCCGAGCACTTCTGGAGGTTGCCCACCAAGGAGCACCGAGGGCGGTCGCCCCAAAGAGCGCCACTGTACCTCGTCTCAACATCGCCACTCGACACTCCCCCATCACCGCCACCGTCATGGGCAACTACCGGATCACTGACGCACAGAGCGAGTCTGACGTCCACCATCTCGTTCTCGACCTTGGCGGCCACGCCTTCCCGATTCTTGAAGGCCAGAGTGTAGGTGTTCTGCCCCCTTCGAGTCCCGACATGATGCGACCGGTACTCCGGCTCTACTCGGTCTCGTCACCTCGTGATGGTGAACGACCGGGCCACAACAATCTTGCACTCACCGTCAAGCGAGTGATGAACAATGGAAAGGGTCAGCCTGGACTCGCCTCGAACTATCTGTGCGATCTTGTCAAAGGCGATCAAGTAGCCCTCGTTGGCCCCTTTGGCGACACCTTCCTCATGCCAACCGATCCAGCGAGCAACCTCATCATGATCTGTACCGGCACCGGTTCTGCTCCCTTTCGTGCGATGACCGAGTTTCACCGTCGCCACCTCCCCTCTGGGCCAGGCAAACTGCTGCTGTTTTTCGGAGCTCGCACGCGGTCGGAACTTCCTTATTTTGGTCCACTGATGAAGCTCGATCGTACGCTGATTGACATCGAGCTCTGTCTCTCAAGAGAAGACGAACTGCCAGCTCGACATGTCCAGGATGGTCTGCGTGAACGAATCATGGACGTTGTCGATCTCCTTGGACACGATGCTACCCATCTCTACCTGTGTGGAGTCAAGGGGATGGAGGAATCGGTCCGGAGTGTCCTGACCGAGTCGATCCCAGATTGGGCAGCAAGGGAGGTGCAGCTCCTCCAGGAGGGCCGTCTCCATATTGAAACCTACTGACCACTGGGACAGCACCCGAGCACCTACCGCCTGCCCAGGATGACTAGCTCGGCTCGCGCGTCAACTCAATGAATCAGTAGTTCAGCCACTCGGTAGGCGAGATCTAAGGACTGTCGTGCATTGAGACGAGGATCACAGATCGTATCGTAGGCACGTGAGAGTTCCTCCTCAAGGACCCCTTCGCCTCCGCCGAGACACTCGGTGACGTCTTGACCGGTAAGTTCGACATGGATGCCTCCTGGCCAGGTGCCGAGCCGCCGGTGCACCTCAAAGAAGCCCGAAATTTCGTCCATGATATCTTCAAAGTCGCGGGTCTTATACCCCGCTTCTGAGACGAAGGTGTTGCCGTGCATGGGATCACAAAGCCAGACGACTGGGTGCCCCGCCGTCTGGACCGCCGTCACCAGCTCACCAAGTTTTGCACGCACCACATCGTGTCCCATGCGGGCCACCAAGACCAGACGACCCGGTTCTCGATCCGGGTCAAGCTCTCTACAGATCGTGAGTAGATCGTCGACCTCCATGCTCGGTCCTACTTTGACGCCGATGGGATTCGCAATCCCGCTCACGAAGCGGATATGCGCCCCTTTCGGATCACGAGTTCGATCACCTATCCACACTTGATGAGCCGACAGATCATAGTAGCGATGCGAGGCAGGATCACGACGCGTGAGGGCAGCCTCGTAGCCGAGCAGCAAGGCCTCATGGGAGGTCCAGAGTGTGACCTGATGGAGGACTTCTTCCTGGGAGAGATCGATCCCGCAGGCTCCCATGAAGTTCAGCGCTCGCTCGATCTCTGCTGCAATGGTCTCATACCGCTCACCCTCAGGCGAGGCGGCAACGAAGTCTTGGTTCCAGCTATGTGCACGCGAGAGGTCAGAAAACCCCCCTTCGGTCAGTGCGCGCACCGTCGCAACGGTAGCACGTGAGTAGTCATAGGCCGTCAACATTCGTTGAGGATCGGGACGACGCGCCGCTACGGTCGGATCGTCGCTGTGGACAATATGGCCTCGAAAAACTGGAATCTCAACCCCCTGGTGGAGTTCTGTCGCAGCGGATCGTGGCTTGGCGTACTGGCCGGCGATACGACCGATCTTCACGACCGAGACCCCCGAAGAGTACGTGAGGACGACTGCCATCTGTAAAATGACTCGTAGCTTGGCACGAATGGCGGCGGCCGAATGTTCATGGAACGACTCAGCGCAGTCCCCTGCTTGCAGCACAAAGGCACGACCCGCCGCAGCACGTGCAAGTCCACGCTTGAGTGCATCGACCTCCCGGGGATAGACCAATGGCGCGCGCAGGCCAAGCTCCCGACGTACCGCCTCAAGCTCGTCCGCACTATGCCATTCCGGCTGCTGCGCGATCTGGTAGTTCTGCCAATCCCACGGATCCCACGCCAGCTCCATGTCTACCTCCTCCAGCTAGTCTACGTGACAAGAACCCCACCAGCGGTTCGTTCCGGGTACCCTGACCCCAGTAAGATTGCTTAGCAACGCAGCCGCGTAGCAGAGGAGTGGACCACTATGCACCGAGACCAGGCCGCTCAGCGCCCTCTAAGGCACCGCCAATGCGGCTAGGTGTCTTCGGAGGGACTTTTGACCCTATTCACATTGGCCACCTTGTGGCTGCCCAAAATGCCATGCACGCCGCACATCTCGACCGCGTCCTCTTCATCGTCGCCAACCAACCGTGGCAAAAGGAAGGCACCCGGGAGGTAACCGATGCCCAGCTACGCCACTTGGTGGTCACCCAGGTTCTCGCCCCCATCCCAGGACTCGAGCCGAGCGACATCGAGATCCGTCGAGGAGGCCTATCATACTCGATCGATACCCTGATAGAACTTCACGACGCACAACCAGCTGACGAGCTCTTTCTCGTCGTCGGCGCTGACGCAGCGTCGCAAATGCCAACGTGGGAACGGGCCGAGGAGCTCTCAAAGCTGGCTCGGCTCGTCATCGTCAATCGTTATGGTTACCCCACCATCAGCCACATCCTGGACTTTGACGAACCAATACTCGCAGAGATGCCATGGCTCGACATCTCCTCTACCGATCTTCGGGAGAGAGTGCGCGATCGTCGTCCCCTGCAATTCCTCTTGCCGGCGACCGCCATCGACGCCATAGAACTCTATGCGCTCTATCGCGAACAACCCGCTGGAGGTGCGAGCACCGGTGAGGACCACGGTTGACCTACCGGGTCGTCGGCTCGTCTGGACTAAAATAGCAGAGGCCTGGGATCGAACGCACGATCGGGACAGAGATGTCCTTGCAGATTGGAATACTACGCATGGCTGCACGCACCAACGAATCAAGTGATCGTTATGAGACGATAGAGACCTGCAACAGCTTGTGGGTCTTTGAGGCGCAGGAGAAGAGGTTCTTACGTCTACCGAGAAGTCATCCCCTTCCAAGCTCCTATTCGCTCCTGCCCGAGTCAGCTTGGGAGCACTATGAGTCCTTCACGCTGGACCCAGTCTCTGGAGAGTTCATCGTCCGTCTCACCGCCGATGGCTCCCGCGTGCTTCGGTCGCAACGCCATCGACAGCCATGTCCGATCTGTTCAGCCGAGGCCGACCTCACGATGACTCGCGAAATCAGCACCATTGAGCTATCGCTCCTTGACGGTACGCCCTTGCAGCCCGGCACGTGACAGACAACCCGCCCTCCTTACCGAAGGGTCCACTGTCGGCGGCTACACTGGAAGCATCGTGAAACATAACCTACGACCAGGGCAAAAGTTGGGTATTGAGATCTATCCCGGCCCCACTCCACACACTGAAAACAGGCGCGTCGATGTCGATCCACGTGAGTTAGCCCTGTTTCTCGCTGCCGTCGCTATGGAAAAATCGGCCAGCGATGTGTTGGCGATCGACATCGGAGAGGTGTCAACCTTTGCGAGCTACTTTTTGATCCTGACGGGTTCCAACACGCGACTCCTGCACTCGTTAGTCGATGAACTCCGCGACCGCGCCAGGGACGAATATGGTCTTCATGTTCGTGTCGAGGGTGAAAGAGGCGAGGAGTGGGTGCTGCTCGACTTTGGATCGCTCATCGTGCATTGTTTCTCTACCGAAGCGCGCGAGTTCTACCAGCTCGAACGGCTTTGGTCCGATGCTACCCGTATCGAGCTACCGACACCCTCGAACGCACAACCTCGCTGAACAGGAGTTCCACGAAGCTGGGTACAAGCTCAGCAAGCTCCCATCACGGTCTGTGCCTCTCAACGTGGAGGGTGAGCGCAATCAACGATCCCCATCGCCAAGCACCGACCCCATGGGGGTTGATGAACCCTACCCTTGTAGGAAAAGTGCAAGTTGTCAATCGCCGCCAGCCTAACCGTGAACCGATGAAGGCTCACAGATGGCGTGGACCGCGCGAGGCCATCGCGTCATTGGGGAGTTCGCCCATTCGGTACGATAGCCGCACCGATGTTATCAACAATGGGCCCGCCGACAATGGCATTGTGGGTCCTGTTTGGCACGCGATCCACTCCACCGACAGCGAGGCTCTCGGCGACGACGAGCCCAGATCGGCCATCACTCTGGTATCGACGGCTCCGCAGCTGATTGTGCAGGAGCATCAACTCCATCGCGCTCAGCTAGGTAGCGGAAGAGACCGACTACCGATGGTTGAATAGAATCGATCAGCTCCTCGGCGAAGCCATCCTGATTCTCCTCAAGCGCCTCGAGCCCCTCCTCGGTCCCGAACACTACAAACGGTAACATTAGGTTTACCGCCTCATCATCCTCGGCTAACGTGGAGAACGCCTCTGGAAAGAGATCGGTCGCCAGCAGGAAGCCTGCGCACCACTCCACCGGCGAGATCTCCTCAAGCTCCTCGTCCCCGTCTACCTCCACGATAGAATCGAAGATGGGAAGGAACTCTTCCGGGCGCGTACGAATCACCTCGCGCACAACCTGGGCGTGGCGGGTCATGAAATCGATCACGGTGGGATCGATCACCTCACCCTCACGCACGACGCCTAGGGCCAACTCGACCCACTCATCCTGTTCAACACCGACTGGAGCCACGGCCAGACCGGCGACAAAGCCGTCAAAGGCAGTCAGCGTCAAACGCTCGGGTGGCGCCTCAGGATCATCGAGAAACTCAGCCAGAGCATCTAGCTCGTCTTCGCTCAATTGGTCAGTCATCGGCTGCTCCCGTCATCCGCTCGATCATGCAATCCGCTATCACGCTAGTCGACCCGTCGGCACTGGCCACCGGGCCAAGCTAGCCGAAATCCAATTGTTCACTCACGCGCTCGACAGATAGACTGGCGCCAAGGCAGCGCGACCTCGGTCGCCTTTCATTCAAGGGAGTTACCATGCGCTTTGCAACGATCGAATTTCAGGGCCACCCTCGGGCGGCCATCGACTTTGGAAGCCACTACCGAGTGACTCCGTTTCACGACCTTGCAGAGGCTCTACGGGCCCTTGGCGGTGATGTCAGCGCGTTGGCCGACGTGACCGAGTTCGAAACCGTCGATGTCGCAGAGGCCGTCATCCGGGCCACGGTGATGACCCCGAGCAAGATTATCTGCCTTGGTCTGAACTTCACTGATCATGTTGCCGAGATGCTCCATGATCGCCCAGCGTTTCCAACACTCTTTGCCAAATACCCACTGACACTCACCGACCCCTACGCCCCAATTGTCAAGCCAGTGATCTCTGATGCAATGGACTGGGAGGTCGAGATCGGCGTGGTGATCGGCAAGCCGGCACGCTTTGTCACCCAGGAACGAGCCCTCGATCACGTCGCTGGATACACCGTCGTCAATGACGTCTCCTTCCGTGACTTTCAAAATCGAACCAGCCAGTTCTTACAGGGGAAGATCTTCGAACGCACCACCCCAGTCGGACCCTGGTTGGTGACCCGTGACGAGGTCGACGACGCGAACGACCTCGCGATGACCCTGACAGTGGACGGTGAGGTGATGCAAAATGGTCGGAGCTCACAGATGATCTTTGGGGTAGCCGAAACAATCGCCTACCTCTCGCAAATACTCACGCTTGAGCCAGGTGACCTCGTGAGTATGGGCACGCCATCAGGTGTAGGCGCCGGGCGTAACCCTCAGCGTTTTCTTGAACCAGGAGAGACGATGGAATCGACCATCGAAGGCATCGGTGTTCTTGCGAACCGGATCGTCGCCCCTGACTCCTCGACCAGTTGACAGTCGAGGATGCGATCGAGCCCGAGGACGACATCGGTCTCCTCGCCATCGACCTCGGTCAACCACATCGTCGGGTGAAGACCTCCGGAGACGCTCAGCAGTCGTCCCATAAGCTGTTGCTCTCCTACCATATGTACCTCCATGCGTCGATCTAGAAAACGACGCACACTCTGTGGCTGCAACGGTTCCATAACCACCTCCCTGCTGGTCTCTCGGCAGTTCGGCGTCGCTCTTGAGCGCAACCTCGTGTTGGCAATATTTTTTATTGAACATTTGTTGGATGTATTCTCTTAATAGTTGGACACCGTCTGACGATAGAGGGTAACATAACTACCGTCGATTCACCGTTGCCTGGGGGTATCATGTTCAGACACAGCCGTGGTGCGATTCTACGTTCGTTGGCTATCAGCCTTGCGCTCGTCCTCGCCGTCCTCGTCGTCCCAGCCAAGCCGGCGGCGACATCGACCACTCCACTCCCGGCCTCACACCTCGCCAGCGCGACTACCGCCAGCGCTGGGTACCTACTCGCCGGGGCTGATGGTTCGGTCTATGGCTTTGGTGCGCAGACCTACGGATCAACGTACACCGACGGACTCACTGGTCTGGGCGGCGCCCACCCGCTCGCCGCACCGATCGTCGGTATGGCCGCGACACCAAATGGAGGCGGCTATTGGATGGTTGGCAAAGACGGTGGCGTCTTTAACTTCGGTGATGCAGCCAATTATGGGTCAACCTATACCTACGGGATCACGGGTCTCGGTGGTGCCCACCCGTTGAACGCTCCTATCGTCGGTATGGCCGCGACACCGAACGGTCAGGGCTACTGGATGGTGGCAGCCGATGGCGGGGTCTTTGACTTTGGCAATGCTGGCTTCTACGGGTCGACCTACTCTGATGGGATCACGGGGTTGAGTGGTGCCCACCCGTTGAATAAGCCGATTGTGGGCATGACGGTCGCTCCCGGAGGTGGCGGGTACTGGCTCGTCGCCGCCGACGGTGGCGTCTTTAACTTCGGCTCCGCCCCGTTCTTAAACTCCTTGGGCAGCCGACAGATACCAGCACCCATCGTGGCAATGGTCATGGTCCCTGAGGAGCATGGCTACGATGTGTCGAACTACAACTGTCAAGACCTTCCAAACTCGCCGCAAGGGCTCATGTTTGTCGAGACCAATGGCTATCCTTTTAGCTTTGACTATACGCCACCCAACGGCGTCGGCTGTGGCACCGCAAGCAACGGGATCTCCCAAGGCTTGATGGCGGCATTGGAGATCGCAGGCAACGCCACCCAACCTTTTCTCTTTCTCGGTGACAGTCCAAATGCAAGCAACACGAACCCTGCGGTCACCGACCTCGTCCCCAGTGGATGTGTCAGTGTCCCGAGCGACATCGGTCTTGCCGCTACTGGCACCGCGCTGCCTGGTTGGAACACCGCCACCTGCCAATACGATGAACCAAACGCCAGCGGGGACTTCGCCACCGCACCGGTGACGACGTTGGGCTGCCAGCTCTACGTGGCCGCCGGCCACTCCTGTGACGCCCCAGGTCCTAACTTCAACTTCGGCTGGCAACAGGCGATCTTTGGCTACGACACCGCGACGGTCAACGCGAACGCCGCTGACCTTCCCAATATTGTTCACAACACCTGGTGGCTCGATACGGAAACCTCAGGAAGCTGGACCAGCAACCCTCACGCCAACTACGATGCGATTCTCGGCGCCATCGCAGCACTTGAGTCCCTCGGTGCAGCCAACGTCGGCGTCTATTCCACAAACTACCAGTGGTCACAGATCACCGAGGGCGGCATGCTTCCCTCTGGGACCTCGCTCTGGATTCCCGATCCCGGAGCCAGCCCCGCATCCGTCTGTCAAGGAGTGGCTGGATCGAGTTGGTCTGCTTTCGGAGGCGGCGTCATCCGCTACGTCCAGTACGGCACCACCAGCCAGTTTGGCAGCCCTATCGACGAGGACGCCAGCTGCTAGAGGATCTGCTCGACGAAGTGCTCCAACTGGCGCAGCGTCCGACACTCGACCACAGCGTTGCACCAGGCGGAGTAGCTCGCCACCGTTGAGTCACCCGTATTCCAGTAGCCTTTTGGCTCCGGGTTGAGCCAGTATGTTGCTTTTGCCCGTTCAGCGAAGGCTCGGAAATGAAGTTCCTCCGGATCATGATAGTTTGAGCGTGCATCACCACAGATGATGAGGGTCGTCGAAGGCGAGATGGCTGCGTGGTAGCGTTCATCAAAGTGCCGAAACGTTGCCCCATAGTCTGAATGTCCAACTAAGCCGACGACCTTGGCCGACTGGGCAACGTTACGAAGCGCCACCTCAATATCGCCGCCTCTGCCGAGAAGCTCCGTGACCTCGTCGATCTCGTCGATGAAGGCAAAGCTGCGCAGACGCCGCAGCTCATGCGAGAGTGCGAACAGCAGTTGCATCGTGAACCGCGCAAAGGAGGCGACCGAGCCAGAGACATCAGCGAGCAGGACTACCTCTGGACGCATCGGCCGATCATCACGGGTCACTGGATCGAGTGGGACACCACCGGTCGACAGTGATCGCCGGATCGTCGCTCGGAAGTCGAGTCGGCCAGTGTTGTGGGCCCGATGTCGCCGCTCAAGTTTAGCGGTCAGTTTGACAGCCAGCGGAGTAACGATGCGTCGGAGCTCTCGAAGCTCCTCCCGTGAAGCGTGCATAATCTCGACGTCCTCCGGCAGATGGAGGCCGAGCGTTCGCGCCACCTCAGTGGCACCACGTGCCTCGACCACGCGCGCCAACACCTCACGATCGATGGCAGACGTCAACGCCTTAAGCCGCTGTGCGACCTCAAAATCGGAGTCATCAAAGACCGATGCCGCATCCCCCTGTTGCTGGGTGGCGAGACCTGCCAAAAGCTCGAAACGCAGCCGGTCAATATCAAGACCCCTCGCAGTTCGATAGGCATAGTAGACACCCGAGACGGGGCGATCCGGGGAGACCCCGGCGAAGCGCTCCACTGCCCGACCGACTAGCTCGCCTAGCCGCTCATAGTCTTGGGCCAACAAGGCATCGCGAATAGCGTCGATCAGCTCCTCTTCATCCTCGCCGTCAGCCTCAGCGTGGGAGCCAGCAGAGAAAAAGACATCGAAGAGACGGTAGAAGATCGCCAAGGAGGACTGCTCCTTGACAAGAGTGGCAGCCAACGCCGCACGGAGTACCTCTCTGTCGAGCAAGTCAACTGCGACCAAGGCAGCCGCCGCGTCGATCACTGACGATGGTCCCAGACTGACCCCTGCCGCACGAAGGGCTTCAACAAACGCAAGAAGAGTGTTGAGTAACACGTCAGGAGGCTCGTGGCGACAGTTCCTTGAGTGCCCGCTCGATATCGGCACGATGCTTCAACAGAATGGGGAGAGTGGCGGTCAAGACATCGTCGTCAAGAGAATCCACCGAGAGCGCCATCAAGGATCGACCCCAATCGAGCGTCTCGGCGATCGATGGGCTCTTCTTAAGGTCCAATGACCTGAGGCGGGCCACGATGGCCACCAGACGCTCCGCTAGCTCCTCCTCGATCTCAGGTATCGCGGTACGTACGATATCGAGCTCACGAGCTTGGCTTGGGTAATCGAGATAGAGATAGAGCGCCCGCCGCTTAAGTGCCTCGGAGAGCTCCCGCATGCCATTGGAGGTCAAGACAACGATCGGCTTTGACGTGGCGACCACTGTGCCAAGCTCCGGCACGGTCACCTGAAACTCCGCGAGGACCTCAAGCAACAAGGCCTCCGTCTCGACTTCGAGGCGATCCACCTCATCGATCAGCAGAATCTTCTCCGCTTCGCCCCGTAGTGCCGCCAACAGAGGCCGCTCCAACAGGAACTCCTGTGAGAAGATCGATTGCACCTCTTGGTCAGCTCCTGCCTGTAGTGCGAGCAGCTGCTTGCGATAGTCCCATTCATAGAGCGCTCGAGATTCGTCGAGCCCTTCATAACACTGCAGGCGAATCAACTCGAGCGAAAACGCCCGTGACAGTGCCTTGGCGAGTTCAGTCTTGCCAGTGCCTGCCGGGCCCTCAACCAAAATAGGCTTCGCTAATTTGGTCGCAAGAAAGACGGTGGTGGCGATCTCGGTACTCGGCAAGTAACCCACCTGAGCGAGTGCGTCCGAGACCTCCTTTTGACTCTGAAGGTACAACACCCCCTCCAGGTTAGTGACGAATCTGACCCTCTCCTTCGATGACGATCTTTGTCGTCGTCAGCTGCGTGATACCCATCGGACCGCGTGCGTGAAGCTTCTGCGTACTGATGCCTATCTCGGCCCCCATGCCGAGCTGACCTCCATCGACAAAGCGTGTTGAGGCGTTGACCAAGACGCTGGCGGCATCGACCTCACGCTCAAACCGTTGCGCATGGGCTAGGTCGGACGTGATGATCGCCTCAGAATGACCTGAACTGTACTTGCGGATGTGGTCAATGGCCTCATCAAGGCTATCGACCACACGCACCGCCAAGATCAGATCTAAGAACTCGCGAGCGTAGTCGTCCTCGGTTGCCGCCACTGCACGGCGACACGCCCGGAGGGTACGCGCATCTCCACGTAACTCCACCGGCGCCAGAGCCGTGTCCAACAGACCGAGTAATGACTCGGCCACGCTGGCATGGATCAGGAGCGTCTCCATCGCGTTGCAAACACCAGGGCGTTGCATCTTAGCGTTCTCGATGATGGTGACGGCCATCGCAAGATCGGCACCCTCGTCCACGTAGACATGGCAATTACCATCGCCATCGATGATCGTGGGCACCGTAGCCTGAGCCCGTACGGTAGCGATCAGTTCTGGACCACCTCGTGGGATGAGCACATCCATCGCTGTGTCGAGTCGCATAAAAGCAACGGCACCTTCGCGACTCGTCTCAGCTGCTAACCCCACCAACTCTATCGGCAAACCCACCTCGGCGAGTGCCCTCCTCACTGAAGCAACGATGGCTTGATTCGAGTGTCGAGCCTGCGACGAGCCTCGTAACAGAATGGCGTTCCCCGCATATAGTGCCAGCGCGCTCGCATCCGAGGTCACATTAGGGCGATTCTCATAGATCACACCCACGACTCCAAGAGGCACCCGGATCCTACGCACCCTGAGGCCATTAGCCAGGACCCACCCCTCGATTACCTCCCCCACCACGTCGCGTTGGCGGCTAATCGCCCGAACAGAGTCGACCATCGCTCCTACACGGGACTCATCGAGGGTGAGGCGATCACGTTGAGCGGCGGTCAAGTTATGGGCACTATCGAGATCGAGACGATTCGCCGTGAGGATCTTCGCGCGATCAGCCTCAAGCGCCCCTGCGATAGCCTCCAGCAACCGGACTCGAACTGCTCCCGCACTCGTGGCCAAAATCCGCTGGGCTACCCTCGCTGCTTCGGCCATCCTCGTGAGCCCATCACGATCCGTAACGGCACCGTGATCGGCCTCGTGGGCGATTTTGTCTTGCGCGGGCTTGTCCTGGTTTGTCAGATCCTGTCTCATGGCACCTCATAGTGTGATAGAAGGGTGGCCTTCAATTCCCTCCCCAGCGTACACCGTCGGCATTACGATTTTAGACAAGAAGAGCGAGATCATCTCGATGGACCACGACCCCACGAGTACCAAGAATGGCTGAGGCATCCAAGCGCGTAATCCCTCGAGCGAACACTCCACCCTCCGCCGTCTCGATCTCAACCGTCGCCCCCGCCATGAAACGACCGCGCACCTGACGGATCCCCACGGCCAACAACGAAGCTGAACTCGAACAGAGCGCCGCTTTCGCCCCCTCATCGACAACCAGTGAACCCTCTGGGTCGGTCGCGTACGCAATCCAGAGGCGTCGAGCAGGCTCACGTACTCCAAGGGAGGGGATCAAGGTCGATGGAGCGGGACGCCCCTGTACTGCGGCGACGATGACCCCTTCCGTCTGTGCCGACGCGATCAAACAATCCACTCCAGAGCGCGCCGCAATATTGGCGGCGGCCAACTTCGATGACATCCCACCGCTTCCGCGCCCAGAGATCGAACCCTGCGCACGCACGGTATCGAAGGCATCAAGCTCGAGACGTTCAATCAGCTGTGCCCCACTCACCCGCCGAGGATCGGCGTCATAGACGCCTGGCAGGTCCGTCAGCAGAAGTAACAGATCAGCGTGGACTAGGTGGGAGACCAGTGCCGCCAGCCGATCATTGTCACCAAAGCGGATCTCCTCATTCGCAACGGCATCATTTTCGTTGATCACCGGCACGACGTGCATCCGCAGTAACTCCTCCAGCGTGGCCCTCGCGTGCAGATACTGACGGCGATCACCGAAATCCTGAGGTGCCAGCAACATCTGGCCGATCTCCATCCCGTAAGCTCGAAAGCGCTGCGCCAGTTGCGCGAGCAGCTCTACTTGCCCGACTGCACTGATCGCTTGCAAGACGGCCGCCTCCGCTGGCCGAGCGACACCCAATCGCCGTACACCGAGTGCAATCGCACCCGAGACCACCAGCACCACCTCGACGCCGCTCCGACGAACCTCGTCAATACCCTGCACTAACCCGGTGGCGACCTCGGTGCGGAACTCGCCTGCGTCCGTGGTCAACGAGGTCGTCCCAACCTTCACAACCAGACGAGCGATCCCCATCAGTCCTCCTCGAAGGTGAACTCAAAACTCCCTATCTTCACAAGATCGCCTTCGCGGCAGCCGAGCCGTCGCAACATCCGGAACACTCCCATGCGTTCCAAGCGCGTATGAACGATCGCGAGTGCATCAGCCTGCCCGAGATCACTCAGACCAACCGCATGGAGCGCATCCCTGCCATCCACCATGAAGGCCGCATCTCCTGTACGCGTCACCCGTACCTCGAAGTTCGGCCGAGGCCGATAGACCATTCTCTCCACCGTCGCCGGTCCGCCAGCCTTCGCATCGGCCACCACCTGGGCAAATCCATAGATCACACTCGCCATGCCACGTCGGTCCACATTGGAGACAACCCCAACCAACGGCATGGAGAATTGTTCAGCAACACGGCTCATCCGTCGTTGCGCCTCCTCCCCGTCGTCGACAAGATCGAGTCGCGTACCAACAAGCACGCGAGGCCGGTCGCCGAGGGATTCCTGATAGTTGGTGAGTTCATGGAGCAACTGCGCAACGCACTCCTCCATTGCACGCTCATCCAAGTCAGCCGGAACCACAAGCGCCAGCGCCACCGCCCGCTCGACATGCCGCAAAAAGGCATGCCCCAATCCGCGACCCTCGCTCGCTCCCTCGATCAAGCCTGGGATGTCAGCGACGATATACTCTGTTGCGTCAGCGGGACGTACGACACCGAGATTAGGGATGAGTGTGGTGAAGGCATAGTCGGCAATCTTGGGACGTGCGCGGGAGATGTTGGCAATCAGTGAGGACTTTCCGACATTTGGCTCCCCAATCAAGCAGACATCGGCCTTGAGTTTGAGCTCAAGATTAAACCAGAACTCCTCACCCACCTCACCCTGCTCAGCGAAGCCAGGAGCCCGCCGACGGTTGGAGAGGAATCTAGCATTACCAGCTCCCCCTCGACCGCCACGGGCAATGACGAATGCTGCTCCAGCTTCGGCGAGGTCAGCGACGAGCGTACCATCGAAGTCGCGTACCACAGTACCAAGCGGAACCCCAACCACCTGATCACGACCACCAGCACCATGCATCTTTTTTCCCTGGCCGTGAGCACCATCGCCCGCGCGACGAAAAGGCTGGTCGCGAAAGACAATCAACGAAGCGAGTTGAGGGTCCACCTTCAGGATTACATCGCCACCCTTCCCACCGTCTCCACCATCAGGCCCACCGCGATCCACGTGCGCCTCGCGTCGGAATGAGACAGCGCCAGCTCCTCCGTTGCCCCCCTTGACATGGACTTGCGCAGCATCTACGAACTCCGCCATCCTCACCTCGCTTATACCAATGAAGGCGGGGCCCAAGACCCCGCCTTCTAAAATTCACTCGCACCACCTGCCGACCTAACGTGAACCGCTCGGCCACACCCGACGGAGCTACCCTAACGTCGTATGGCTTGCAGTCGCGACAAGCACTGCGTTCGCACAACTACCGTCCCGCAGAGGACAGGATCGTGCAACGGCTAGTTGAGGGGATCCTCGATCGGCACCACTGAGACGAACTTACGACCCCGATGCTGCCCATATACCACTTGACCAAACTCTTTGGCGAACAGGGTATCGTCGCTACCACGCCCTACATGGTCACCTGGATAAAACTTCGTACCGCGTTGGCGAACAAGAATCGATCCTGCCTGCACCGTCTGACCACCGTAGACCTTTATCCCCAATCGTTGGGCATTAGAGTCACGGCCGTTCTTAGTGGAACCACCACCCTTAGTCTTTGACATTATCTCCTCATTCTTTTTGTACTCACGCCTCTGTCACCCACATCAAAACCTTTACGGCCTGGCGACAGGACCTACTTTGGCGTCATGACCGCACGTCAGGGCGAACACTCCTCCGCAGTCGCTCAACTGAGCTCCGAGAGCTACCCGGCGACGATCGAGGTAATTCGCACTCGAGTGTACTTCTGGCGGTGACCAAAGTGCTTACGCTCGTTCGCCTTGGACTTGTAACGGAAACCAATAACCTTGGTCCCCTTTACCTCCTCGACGACCTCGCCGACTACCGATACACCGGCAAGCTCATCGGCACGAGCGAGCACTCGCTCATCGTCGACAAACAGTACTGGGCGCAGAGACACTTCGTCACCGGCAGGAACGTCAAGACGCTCCACCAGAACCGTCCGACCCTCAAAAACCTTGGCTTGCTTTGAGCCTACATCAACAACTGCATACATATCGGTACTAGTATACGTCCTACTGGGTGATCATCGGGTCGATGACATAGCCACTTCCGCCACAACTGGGGCAGACTTCTGACAGCGCCTCAACAAGTCCTTCCGCGATGCGGTGCCGGGTCATCTGCACGAGGCCCAGCTGCGACATCTCATACACATGGGTTTTGGTCTTATCGCGTGTCAGTGCGGCACGAAAAGCGCGCATGACATCCTCTCGGTTCTGGGCCTCGATCATATCGACGAAGTCGATAACGATGATACCCCCGATATCACGAAGCCTCAGTTGACGCGCAATCTCCTCCACCGCTTCGAGGTTGTTCTTATGGATCGTCTCCTCGAGCGAGACGGTACCAACGTTGCGAGAGGTGTTCACGTCGATCACCGTCAACGCCTCGGTTCGGTCGATCACAATCGACCCACCGGACGGGAGCCAGACCTTATGTTCAAGAACCTTCTGCAACTGCTCACGGACATGAAATTGATCAAAGATGGCCAACTTCTCTGTGGCAGGGTCGAAGTACTCCACCCGATCAGCCAACTCTGGAGAGATCGCCGCGACATATCCGGCAATCTCCTGGTAGAGGGCGAGGTCATCGATAGTGACCCCACGGAACTCCCGGTTGAACTCCTCCCGGATCACCCGTACTGCCGATGGTGGTTCACGGTAGAGGAGAGCGGGGGCATGTGCCGATTTAGTCATCTCCTCGATCTTTCTCCACGACTCCATCAAGCTATCGACATCGCGCTTGAGCTCTTCCTTCGTGGATCCCTCAGCAGCGGTACGCAGAATGACCCCAAAACCTTCAGGAGCAACATCATCGAGAATCCGTCGGAGACGACGACGCTCGTCATCAGGCAGCCGTTTCGAGATCCCAAAACTCCCACCGCCTGGCAGCAGAACGGCGAACCGTCCGGGTAGCGAGACCTCCTGGGTCAGGCGCGCACCTTTCTGTGCAATCGGATTCTTGACAACCTGGCAGATCACTACCTGCTTTGGTCGCAGCAGTTGTTCGATCCGGACGTTACGATCGAATGATTCGAGGTCTTCGCGATCATAACGAACGTCACCACGATAGAGGACCGCATTCTTATTGGTACCGATGTCAACAAAGGCAGCCTCCATGCCTGGAAGCACGTTCGCCACTCGCCCAAGATAGATATTCCCACTGATATTGGACTGCGAGTCGGAGGCCCGTGACACAAAGTGTTGAATCAGCGTTCGACCCTCAAGGATGGCTACCTGAGTAACATCCCCAGCGACATGAACCACCATCTGGTACCGGCCGACGGGACGTCCATGGCGCTCACGCGGCGCCCGCTGGGCAAACCGGCGCTTGATCTTAGCTCCCGCATCAATCGTTTCCGCTACTTGACCTTGGATCTCCATCTCGACTGGCGCTTGCGCCTTTGTGGGCCGTCGCCTCGACTGGGTGCGACGCGGAGGGTTGGTCGCCGTCGTATCTCCCGGCTGGCGAGTTCGCGAACTCGAACGCCGACCTGTCGACCTTTGGCTCTGAGCTGGCTTACTTTCGCTCGCCACTCCATCGGTACCGGACCCTACCGGGTTCGTTTCTTCCATTCAAAAACCTTTCAAAATCACTCATGCGAGCACTGCGGCACCCATCAAACGTTGGACGATGCCGGGAGTAACAACGCCGCACGGTAACGCGCGCATGATTCAAAGCAGAATGAGCAATGCCCCTATCCCGGCGGCATGCAACTCCGTCGAGGAGTGATAATCGGTCTGTGACGATCAACTCAGTGGGCACATACTGCAACATCTCACTCGCTAGTGTAGTAGCCCACTCAGAGGCGTCGATCGAAAGCCGACACCCCAATCCAGGGCTGCTCCCCTTGCGGCTATCCGTTCTTCTTTTTGGGTGGCGTCGTCACCGTGCTGGAGGTACCCGTGCTCGTCGTTGTTCCTGTCTTGGAACCGCTCGTCGACTTGACCGTTGTTGCCTGGTGATGCGCGGGTGCATTCAATGCAACCGTAGAGCCAGCGGCGAGGTGCTTGAGGCCATAGGTCGGAGCCCCAACCGGATGATCCTTCAAGTACTGAAAGATCTGACGGACGACCGGCGCAGAGCCCGTGTCACCGAAGCCGCCCTCCTTGATTACGACGACAACCACATACTTTGGGTTGGGTTCGGGACCAAAGGCAACAAACCAGGCATTTGGAACCTCGCCATGGACCGAGGCGGTGCCAGTCTTGCCCGCCAAGGTATAACTGCTCTCTGGCCAACCAAGGAAGATACCATGAGCCGTTCCTAATGGGTTGGAGATAACCCCCTCGAAACCAGCAAGGATGGCCGCACGAACCGACGGGCTCAAAGGAACGTGTGCCGCTACTTTGGGCGCAAATCGCTTGACAAGATTGCCGTTCCCGTTGACGATGCCTTCAGCGATCCTCGGCACGTACCGGGTCCCACCATTGGCAAAAGTCGCGTACGCGTTGGCCATCTGTAAAGGGGTGATCTCCGTCAAACCCTGGCCAAAGGACATCTCAAGTTGATCAGCAACATACCAGGTAGCATAGGGATACGCCTGAGGGTAGAGTTGGTGCAACTTCTTCCGGAGCGCCGGAGAGTCGACCATTCCAGCAGCCTCACCTGGCAATGCAACGCCCGTTGGCGATCCCCAGCCGTATTTGGCGGCCATGTGTTGGATAGGCGTGGCGCCGAACTTGGACTGTTCGGTATAGAAACGATAGCCCAAAGTATAGAAGAAAACGTCATCGGAGGCACTGATCGCCGTGCTGATATCGATGGGGCCGAGGGTTTCACCACCCGAGTTGTGCAGGCTGCAGAACGAGCCAGTACAGTTCGGTATCACAAACCGACCTGTATCGTCGATAATGGTAGTGGGTGTCAGCAAACCATCTTGGAGCGCAGCCGAGGAGGTCGCCAGCTTAAAGGTTGAACCTGGGGTGTAGACACCCGAGATCGCCCGATTCAATAACGGATCACGTGAGCTCGGTGCCGTAAGCTTTGCGTAGTTGGCATAGGAGATCCCACCAACCCACTGGCTCGGTTGGTAGGTCGGATACGAGGCCATCGCAAGCACTGACCCATCGTTCACGTTCTCCACCACGGCAGCACCGGTGACATCGTTGGAGTAGCGACCAAAATAACTGTTGTAGCTCCCCTGCAGTTGGTTGACCCGCTGCGCTAACAGCTTATCAACATATTGCTGCAATGGAAGAGAGATGGTTAACTGCAGATCTCCACCTGGCTTTGCACGAGTTCGTGACGCAACCCCTACCTCCTGACCATAGGAGTTGACGATGAGCTTCTCCTGGCCCGGGGTACCATGCAGGTACTGCTGATAACTCTCCTCCACACCGGCGAGCCCGATCTGGTCACCAGGTGCATAACCCTTCGATGCGAGCTTTGCCAGCTGCTGTGGACTGATCGCCCCAACGTAACCGAGCACATGCGCAGCTGTCGACCCATAGGGGTAGGTACGCTGGGTCTCGAAGTTGGTGGTCACCCCCGGAAACTCGCTGCTGTGCTCGGCCACATAGAGTGCGGTGGCCTGTGAAATATTTGACCCAATCGGTGTCGGTACATAGGTCGAGTACTGCGAATTACGCAAGTCAGCCGCGACTTGGGTAACAGGGATCCCCAACAACTTCGCCACCCTGCCCTCCACCTTTGGGTGCAGCGATGCTTCGTATTGCGACAACCCAAGGACATCAACCACGCGGTTGCCCGCCAACACGTTCTGTTCACGGGAGAGAATCAGGCCACGAGGCGCTGGAACCGCTACAGTCCGCGTCGAGTTCTGGGCGGCCGCCTGCTGAAATGAGGGTGCCTCGAGCACCTGTAGTGCATAGAGACGAGCGACCAGACCGCCAAGGAGTGCCAATCCTGTCAGCCCGAGCAGACGAGCCCGGAAACTCAACGAAACTTTCTTTGATCCTTGGGGCACGATTACCTCCGTTCGAGCATCGGGGTTCGTTCCTGCGCTCCAAAGACCAACCGGCAAAGACCAAGCGCTACAACTGCGAGAACTAGATTGATGCCTCCGACGATGATCAACTCGTCGAGTGTTCTCGCCCGCAACGGATTACCAAGGCCAAGCAGGTAGAGGACTAGGGAACTCAACCCTTCCCCAACGACGCTAGTAGCCCCAACTATGAGAATTTTAAGAGCAAGGGGACTCCCGGAATCCAACCGTTCTATCTCACCAGCAAGATATCCTACCACACAAAGTACGAGCGCTGAGATACCGAATGGAGTCGTGAGGAAGGAGTCGACCAACAGACCAGCGAAGAATCCGGTAAGCGCTCCGATCTCTCTGCCCCGGTACACCCCCACGGCAGCGACCATAAGCATCACAAAATCCGGGTGTACCCCTAAAATGGTGAAGCCACCCGCCCCTGAACGCTGTACCACCACCGCCGTGAAGATCAACAGAGGCAACCCAAGCGCCCGTACCCACCTCACGAGCCAGCTCCCGGGGTCCACTTCAACACCGCGACATACTGAAGAGTGGCATAGTCCACCAAAGGAACTGCACGGATACTCTCTTGAAGGTCACCCGAAGGATTCGAAACCTGGGTGACACGAACCGCCGGGATCCCTGGTGGGAACAACTCGCCCTGCAGGCCGGAGGTCACCAACACCGCGCCACGCCGGATATGGGTGCCAGGCACCACCAAATTGATCGTCAACGGCTCTCCAGTGCCTTGACCAACCGCGGCACCCACCTGGCCCGACTTAGGGATCCGGACGCCAACCGTTGAGGTTGGGTCCGTGACCATCAACACCGTCGCAGTTGAAGACGTCGTCTGCACCACCCGTCCTGCCAGTCCAGCACCGCCCACCACTGGATTGCCCACCACGACACCATTCGCGCTGCCACGGTCAATCACAAAGGTGAGCTGTAGATTGCTAGGGGTCATCTGGATGACCTCCGCGGGAGTGGAGGCAAGGGTCGTAGCAAACGGTAATCTCGTCAGCCGACTCAACTGCGTCAACGCGTGCAACGCTCCAAGATCCTCAAAGTGCGAGCGTTCTATCACCCCAAGCTTCGACTTGAGTTGGGCAATCTCACGCTGGTCGGAAGGGTAGTTCGTTATTCCGTGGTAGGCGTTCGCTAGCGGCCGAAAGACGGTGTCGAGCGCCGACTTCGTCGGATTGACCACATCAGCGACCACAACCTTGAGTGATCCAAAATGCATACGGGAAGCGTTGAAGTTGATCGTGATGAGCGAGACCGATAGCAGAATCAGAACAGCAAGTGTTGCCCTAGGTCGCTCGAGTAGTCGTGACAAGTCGTTGGGGGACCTAACGTGACGAGGTAATCAAGACCTGTTTGAGCGCCTCAAACTCCTCCAGGCACTGCCCCGACCCAAGAGCCACGCATTGGAGTGGATTTTTCGCCACGACGATGGGCATGCCCGTCTCCTCGTGGAGTCGTCGATCGAGTCCGGCCAATAACGCACCACCACCGGTTAGCACAATACCCTGATCCATGATATCAGCGGCTAATTCAGGAGGCGTATTGTCGAGCGTTACCTTCACGGCATCGACGATGGCGTTAATCGGCTCGGAGATGGCTGCGCGAATCTCCTCAGTCGTTACCGATATCGTCTTTGGCAAGCCCGTCACAAGATCCCGACCCTTGATTTCAGCGCGCAACTCCTCCTCAAGCGGGTAGGCCGAGGCGAGTGTCATCTTGATCGATTCAGAGGTCCGTTCACCAAGCGCGACCGAGTACTGCTTCTTGATGTAGGCAATAATCGCCTCATCCATCTCGTCGCCACCGACGCGAATAGAACGGGAGGTAACAATCCCACCGAGCGAGATCACAGCGACCTCAGTGGTACCACCACCGATATCGACGACCATATTGCCGGCCGGCTCATGCACAGGCAACCCAGCCCCTATCGCTGCAGCCATCGGCTCCTCGATGATGTACGCAGGTTTTCTTGCCCCCGCGTACTCAGCAGCCTCTTGGACCGCACGACGCTCGACACCAGTGATGCCGCTCGGAACGCAGATGACCATACGCGGCTTGCCCATCTTCGACTGGTTGACTTTATGAATAAAGTAGCGGAGCATCTTCTCGCAGATCTCAAAGTCAGCGATCACGCCATCCTTGAGTGGCCGAATCGCCTGGATATTCGATGGGGTGCGTCCAATCATCCGCTTGGCCTCAGCACCAACCGCCAGGGGACGACCATCCCGCACGTTGATGGCGACCACCGATGGCTCGTTGAGTACGATACCCTTGCCACGTACGTACACCAACGTGTTGGCGGTACCGAGATCGACGGCGATATCTCTACCGAAAAGACCGCTGCTACTCTTTGCCATTTGACCTCCTAAAGATGGCGTCTCGCCTACGTGAGGCGAAACTCTGGGAAAAATAAACCGATTTCGCGTTCTGCTGCCGCGGGTGAGTCCGAACCGTGGATCAAGTTCTCATCCATGAGCATAGCAAGATCACCACGGATTGTGCCCGGTGCTGCCTGAGCCGAGTTCGTCGCTCCCATCATCGTTCTCACCATCTCCACAACTTGAGGGGGACCTTCAACGATGCCTACGACAACTGGTCCCCTCGTGAGAAAAGCGATGAGATCCTCGTAAAACGGCTTCTCGCTGTGCTCGGCATAGTGTTGGGCGACCAATGGATTCGCCAATTGTCGCCGCTCAAGCGCGAGGAAGCGAAGCCCACGGCGCTCAAACCGACCGACGATCTCGCCGATCAATCCGCGCTCAACAGCGTCTGGTTTTAGGATGATGAGGGTAGTAGCCATACGAATGGTAAAGGCTACCGGCTCACGACTCATCAAGCAGCAGCTTGGGAATATCTTTGCACAAAACGGTCCCACAGGCACAGTGCGAACCAGTGATCAGCACCAATCCGACCTCGAGCGAACTGAGCAATTCTCCCACCGACCGGAGTTCAGCGGACCAATCGAGAATGCGTGCATCCGGATACACCTTTTCAGCGGCGGCACGCAAGATGGCCGGCGCCACCCCGCAATCGAGCAAACCAAGAGCGGCGACGCCTGGAAGCGCCAACGCCACCAAGAACTCATACGGATCCCGTCCATGGCTCATACCGAAGACAATCCCAATGGAATGCTCTGGACCAAAGGTCTCCAGCAACGTCGTCCCGAGGACCGCAGCAGCCTCACGGTTATGCGCCGTGTCTACCACGACAATCAGCTCTCCACGCAGGACCTCAAAACACCCCGGCAGGTGGAGCCGAGCGAGCCCGCTCTCGATCCGCTCACTCGTAAGACGGCGACCAAGAAGCGCCTCAACGGCGTGAACGGCCAGCATGACATTCCAGGCAACGGCCTCACCAAAGAGTGGAACAAAAAACGATCGGTCGCCCAACGGTGAATGCTCGACAAGCTCCTGCCCACCCACTCCAGGAAAGCGTTCAACATCGAGCTCATCCATCCAGATTGTAGGGTTCAGAGAGAGTCGATCCATGGCCAAGGCTCGCAACTCTTCGTCGAGAGGCCCCAAGCAGACCGTCGCCCCGTCGTGGACGATCCCCAACTTGTGTTCGAGTACGTCACCAAGTGTCGGACCAAGTTCCGTTAGATGATCGTGCCCAATCGAGGTGATGACGGCTACCTCTGCATCAATAATATTGGTTGCGTCGTCGCGACCACCGAGCCCCGTCTCGATCACAGCGATCTCGCAACCCTCAAGTGAAAACACTGAAAGCGCCGCAACAAAGAGTGCTTCAAAGTGCGTCAAGGGAGGCACTAACTGTTGTTGGGTCATCGCCGCCAACTGCCTGAGCTCCTGTTCAAGGCGCTCGCTCTCCACTGGAACGGCGTCAATCATCACTCGCTCTTCGAGACGACAAAGATGTGGGGAGCGAAACAGTCCCACGCGAAACCCCATATCCCCCAGCAGCACCGCCGCTGCGGCTGCGACGCTACCTTTCCCATTGGTACCAGCGATATGGATAAACCTGAGCCCGGAACTGATGCCTCCCAGCACCGATGCCGCTGCCCGAACGCGATCGAGCGGCGACAGTGTCACCGAACGATCGGCCTCAAAGTTCGGCAGACTCTCCAACCATTCGATACCCCGCAACTAGGAGGCTTGCCTGGTCGATGACCCATTCTGATCAGGTGCGGCCGGAATGAGCGTCGGTGCAACGTGCTCAAGCACCACCTGCTCGTCGACCACGCATTTAGTCACATCATCACGCGATGGCACCTCGTACATCACGTCGAGCAGAACCTCCTCGAGAATGGCTTTGAGGCCGCGAGCACCGGTCCCTCGCAACATGGCCTGATCGGCGATGGCATCCAGAGCACCATCGGTGATCTCCAACTCAACCCCGTCGAGTTCAAGCACCTTCTTGTACTGTTTGACCAACGCATTCTTGGGTTCAGTCAGAATCTCAATCAACGCCGGTCGGTCGAGGTTGTCGATGGTACCGATGATAGGCAGACGTCCAATGAACTCCGGAAGCAAGCCGAACTTCAATAGATCCTCGGGTTGCACCTCGCCAAGGACCTCAATCTCTCTCTTGGCATGGGTCATGGTTCCAGAGAATCCGATACCGCGTCGCCCAAGGCGACTTGCCACGATCTCTTCAAGACCAACGAAGGCACCACCACAGATGAAAAGTACGTTGGTGGTGTCGATCTGAATGAACTCTTGATGTGGATGCTTCCTGCCGCCCTGAGGGGGAACGGAAGCAACGGTACCCTCAAGTATCTTCAACAGCGCCTGCTGAACCCCTTCCCCTGAAACATCACGGGTGATCGATGGGTTCTCACTCTTGCGTGCTATCTTGTCGATCTCATCGATGTAGATGATCCCCATCTCAGCACGCTTCACATCAAAATCCGCTGCTTGGATGAGTTTGAGGAGAATGTTCTCCACATCCTCACCGACATAGCCTGCTTCGGTCAGTGCGGTAGCATCAGCGATGGCGAAGGGCACGTTCAACATTCGAGCGAGCGTCTGCGCAAGCAGTGTCTTGCCACAGCCAGTTGGGCCGAGCAACAGCACATTGGACTTCGCAAGTTCGACGTCATCTTTGATGCCGCTACGAATGCGCTTATAGTGGTTGTAGACCGCCACCGAAAGAATCTTTTTCGCGCCCTCTTGGCCGATCACATAGCCATTGAGGAACTCCATGATCTCCTTGGGCTTAGGGAGTTTGTCATCGCCTTGGGGCTCCGGTTTAGCGCCCAACTCCTCGGAGATGATGTCGTTGCACAGCTCGATGCACTTGTCACAGATGTAGACGCCTGGCCCTGCGATCAGTTTCCGTACCTGTTTTTGCGACATTCCACAGAAACTGCACTTCACCATCTCTTGGCCTTCACCAATCTTCGCCATGGCCAACCCTCTCCTTAGTTCTTACCGTAACCATATCGCAATCGCCGCAACGATCGCCGTGTTTGGGTAAGACTTCCTATTTCCCAATGGAATCTCGTGAGGAGAATACCTCATCGATGACCCCATACTCCAGTGCCTGCTCCGCTTCGAGAATAAAATCTCTATCGGTATCATGGGCGATCTTCTCAACTGTTTGACCGGTTGACTCCGAAAGCATCTGGTTCAGCAGATCACGCATCCGCAAAATCTCTTTCGCTTGGAGTTCGATGTCGGTTGCCTGGCCGCCAACACCGCCGTAGGGTTGATGCAAGAGAATCCGAGCGTGCGGAAGAGCATAGCGCTTACCTTTCGCGCCTGCGGAAAGAACCACCGCAGCCGCAGAAGCAGCCTGGCCAAAGCAGAGAGTAGACACGTCCGGACGAATGTAGCGCATGGTGTCGTAGATCGCGAACAAACCGGTAATCTCTCCACCCGGGGAGTTGATGTATAGGTTGATATCTCGGTCAGGATCTTCGTACTCGAGGTACAGCAACTGCGAGCAGACCAGGTTCGCGACGGCATCGTCAATCGGTGTCCCCAAGACGATAATCCGCTCCCGAAGGAGTCGGGAGTACAGATCGTAGGCTCGTTCACCCCTTGAGGATGTCTCAATCACGGTAGGAACCAAATAGTTATACGCTTGCATGCAACCTCTCGATCTCCATTATCTGCCCGTTGGTTCGCACCGCGAGGAGCAGTTCTTCCATTCTAATGGTGCCGTGGTGTTTATTCCTCTGAAGAGCCGACAGGTTCAGCAAGCTCCTCCGCCCCGGCGTCATCTTGCGCTTGCGCTCCATCTCCAGCTTCGAGGAGTTGATCCAACTCAAGCTGCGATAATGTCACTGGGTTCCCGTCACTGTCCTTGATGCTCACGATATTGGCCAGCCGCCGGTAGGCCTTCTGTTTGATAAGCGACGTACGGACCTGAAACTCCTGCAGCGGAGAGATGCCGCCACGCCGAGGCTCCAGTGCTCCCGAGGTATTGAGTTTCTCGATCTCCTCCTCCACCTCTTGTGCATCGACACTGACCGCCTCATCGACGGCTATCGCCCTCAACGCGAGGTCCCAGAGAACTGATTGGGCAGCCTTCGAACTGAGTTGTCCAGCTAGAGCGTTTTCGTCCTGTTGGCTCATCTCCAGGTAACGTCGCAAGGAGATCCCAGAGCCGTCGAGGGCATGCCCAAACTCATGCAACTCCTGCTGGTAGGCGGAGTTGAGGAGCACCTCTGGAATGGTTTTTGGCTCGGTCAACTCGAGCACCTTCTGATAGAGCTGTTGCTCGAAGAGCGAACGAGCCTCTGCGATACGCCGCGAAGCCATACTCGTGCGCACATCCTCGCGCAGCTCATCAACCGTGGTGAACTCGGATACCTGAGCGACAAAATCTGCATCGAGATCAGGTAGTACCAGCTCGCGAATAGCGAGCACCTCAAGGATCGTCTTCTGCGTCGGGGCTTCGTCATCGGCATCGCCATCAACCGGCGCTTCAACCGCCACCTTATCGCCAACACTGGCACCGAGGAGCGCTGTCTCAAACTCAGGAGCAACCTCGCCTTTCCCGAGACGAGCAGTGAGGTACGGTGTCACCACATCCTCCGTGTCACCCTCAACGGCAATCACATTGAAGGTCACTTGGTCGCCTTCTGCCACCGGACGATCCACCTCTTGGAGAGTGGCCATCTGCTCGCGAATGCTATCGATCACCGCATCGACATCGGCCTCGGTCAGCTCGACTCGCGGCAGCTCGATCTCGATCGAGCCAATACCCTCTACGCGCACCACCGGTCGCAGTGCCACGTCGAGCTCCACCTTCACATCGCCCTCTTGAGCCCCATCGACAATTCGGAGGCTGGGCGACTCGATAACGTCGAGACCATTGTCAACAATGACCTCCTCGTAGCTCTCCTGTACCGCATCCTCGACCGCTTCGCGGCGAACGGCCTCTTGACCCAGCCGTGCCACGAGCACCGAAGCAGGAACGTGACCCTTCCTAAAGCCAGGGATCCTGACCTGGGAGCGAAGTTTTCGCACCGCCTGATCAAGGTACGGTCGTAACTCCTCGTCGCGGAGTTCGATCGTAACAACAGCAGAATTGGACTCTTGATGAAGTTCAGCAGATGAGCGCATAGCAACCAAAGCATACAAGGTCTACGCGCGAGGTCATGAAGATCCTAACGAAGTCGCCCCAACAAGCGACGAAGTTCCTCAAGCGAAGTACCCTCTTCCATCGCCAATTCCGGATTCTCGATGCAGTACACGAGGTGTGCCGTCAAGTAGTTGATAGCAGCTCGATCCAGCGCTTTGGTCACCGCGGCAAACTGCATTGAGAGCTCCTTGCAATCACGACCCTCGGCGACCATGCGACGAATCCCTCGCACCTGTCCCTCGATCCTCGAGAGTCGGCGATCGAGATCCGCCTCCTCCTGGCGTAGATCGGTTTGACCTTGCTCGGGGGTCATGGTTCGCCCAGACCTCTCTGATGTGCCTCGACCATCGAACTCACCTTCTCCTTATGGAAGCCGTCAGGACAAACCGATCGGCTCTTACCACACGACACAGCTAGCGACAACTCCCTGGTTATCAAGTGTAGCCGCGGCAAACAATAATACCATAGGGGGTTGTCGATAGGCCTCGCGACCAGAGCACCACAAGCGTGGTAGGTAATCAAGCATTACCCGCAACGTTCCTACCCAAGGAGTGATCGCCCACGCAGCGAAGCCAAGATCGTTCGTGGACAAGACCACCGCAAGGAGTACCAAGTTAGGCGCCATCCAGGACCACCTCACTCACCGCACAGACCCGACTAGATGACCGCTAAGGCGACGGAACTCCATGGCTGCACGGAACTCCATGGCTGCATCGCCGACAGGGAGGTGGAGCGGGTGACGGGAATCGAACCCGCATGGCCAGCTTGGAAGGCTGGAGCTCTACCATTGAGCTACACCCGCGTTGGAACACAACAATGCACCGTCGGGAAGGCGGGATTTGAACCCGCGGCCCCCTGCTCCCAAAGCAGGTGCGCTACCAAGCTGCGCCACTTCCCGCAAGGGCAGAGTTTAGCTGATTATTCTCCCAGTGCCTCTAAATTAGCGCGTCGTCGATAGCGGAACCAGACAAAACCCACGACTAACAACACCAGCAACGCACCGAGTACGTAGCCCAAGTCCTGGATCACCTTCACTAATACCGTGTAGTTCGCGCCCAACCAATACCCCGCCAGCGTCAATAACGCCACAAAGGGGATACTCCCGATCAACGTGTAGAGCGAAAACTTACCCACAGGCATCTCTGCAACACCGGCTGGAAGACTGATGACCGACCGAACCACCGGCAACAACCGGGAGATGATCACCGCCGCCTCACCGTGACGCTGAAACCACCGCTCGGCCCTATCGAGGTCCCGCGGCTTGACAAAGATGAAACGCCCAAAACGTTCGACTAGCGATCTTCCGCCCGTCCGGCCGATCGCCCAAAGAATAACACTGCCGATCAGGTTGCCCAGGATTCCTACCAAGATCGCGCCGATAAGGCTCAGTTTGCCAGACGCGGCCAGTACGCCGGCGAGCGTCATAACCAGTTCCGAGGGGACGGGGATCAACGCCGACTCCAAGGTCATCAACACCAAGATAGCGAGCAATCCATACGTCACTACGTACGTGTCAATAAAGGAGTTCATCGTCCCAATGATACCTACGTGCGATGGGAGATATCTCGATCTCCAGGAATTCTTACCACTACTCCAAGCAGGCTCCCAGCCCAATGCAGCTGCCGCAACTAGACGCCTGACCTTTCGGATGATGACAGAGGATCGGCCGACAGATCTTCGATGCTGGTAGCCTGGACGCATGGGGCTACCACTACCTTGCTCGTTGACGCCTACCAAGGTCACTGCCTTCAAGGATTGCGCCTATGCCTTTCGGCTCTCTATCATCGACAAGATACCCCAACCCCTCTCCATCTGGACCGTCAAAGGCGTCCTCGCTCACCGGGCGCTCGAACGCTTCTACTTCTCGCTACCAGCTGCCGAGCGCACCCCACAACGGGCACGCTCGATCGTGCAGGACGAGCTGGCCAATAGTCGCAAGGCCGGGTACTCCGCGAACTTCCTAGAAGAGCTCCCCGAAGGCGCACAAGTCCGCCTCGGCCAAGAGGTGGAACAACTGGTCCTCAACGTCTTCACGCTTGAGGATCCGACCACTACCAACGTTCTCGGCACCGAGATCATGTTCGAATCGTCGGTGGGCGACGTCCTCGCTCGCGGCGTAATCGATCGTCTCGACCGTGACGCCAACGGAGACCTCATTGTCGTCGACTATAAGACCGGTCGTCCACCCTCGCACACTCACGAGCAAGATAAGCTCGCTGGCGTGCTGTTCTATGCGCTTCTCGTCGAACGGGTCCTTGGAGTGAAGCCAAAGAGCGTCAAGCTGATGTATCTTCGAGATCGCATGGTCATCGAGACTGAGGCGACACCACATCGGCTGCATGCCGTCGAGGGCAAAACGGCCGCGATTTGGTCGGCGGTTCGTATGGCCTGCGAGACCGGGAACTTCCGCCCGCGACCATCAAGGCTTTGCCATTTTTGCGCCTACCAATGTCAGTGCCCATCCTTTATGGCTCCCCACGTGCAACGACAGCCAACTGATCCAAGGGCGCCAGAGGTTTGAAACAACTTGATCGCTTTGATGCCGCTGTTGATCGCCTCTTCCAACTGCTGAGGGGACGGAGACACCTAGATCGCCTCTTCTATACCCTCTCAGCACTCGCCGACCACTCGCTACTGTGGGAACTCCTCGCGGCATCCCTTGCGATTTCCCCGCGAAGACGCGGGAACGCTCTACGCGCCGGGGCAGCATTGGGTGTAGAGTCGCTGTTGATCAACGTCGTAGTCAAGTCTTTGTTCTCCCGAGAACGTCCGATCGACGACACCTACGAACATCCCCACCATCTCCGATACCCGCTGACATCAAGCTTCCCGAGTGGTCACTCAACCGCGGCCTTTGCTGCGGCTTCCTTGCTTCCGAGCCATCGGTTGGGCCGTTGGATCCTTTTCCCACTAGCTGCGCTGATCGCGCTCTCACGCATTCACGTGCGCATCCATCATGCCTCCGACGTTATCGGCGGCGCATTGATTGGTCTCGCTTACGCACACGTAGTCAAAGTTCTTGTGCCGCTCCCACCTCAGCCGAGGGAGTAACACACCCTAGCATGCCCCATCTCGTTCGCAGAACTTGGGTGTTTTTGAGTTATCGTCCTACCACCCGGTAGACTGATTGTAAAAGCAATCAAAAGGAGACGTAACCGATGCACTTCGCCATCAACTGGGACTACCGTTGCCCATTCGCTCGTAACATGCATGAACACCTCATTACCGCGATGCAAGATGGTGCGGACTACCAAGTAGACTTCGTGCCGTTCTCCCTCAGTCAGGTGCACATCGAAGATGGAGAGCCAGACGTTTGGTCAGACCCCGAACGTTACAACGAGCTCCTCGCAGTGATGACTGGCATGACCGTGCAACGCCACTTCCCAGAGAACTTCCCTGGCGTCCACCTTGCCCTCTTTGCCGCCCGCCACGACCGCGCTCTCGACCTTAGCGATTGGTCAGTACTCGCATCGATTCTTGAGAGCCATGAGGTGACGCCCGAAGAGGTGCGCAAGCTCATTGATTCAGAACACATCCTCGAGGACTTCAGACGCCAACATCTCGCCTCGGTTGAAGAACACCACGTCTTTGGGGTCCCAACATTCATCGTGAACGGCCAAGCTGCATTCGTGCGGGTTATGCATCGACCAAACGGTGATGCAAAGGTAGCTCGCGCGACCATCGACCGTGTCCTCGACACCATGACAAACTACCCCGAATTTAACGAGTTCAAGTACACCTCCATCCCCCGCTAGGGGCTCCGTCACTCACGGCTATATCCCGCAACTAAGCGACAACCGTTGGGATCGCACTGGCCGGAGCGTCCTGTCGCCGGGGACCAAAGCTTCCCTGCTGTCTTACACTCTCGATCGAGATGGTCCTGGCTGGACTGCACAGGACTGTTCACCTCCGCATGAACGCATCTCTCGTGATCGGTACTCTATCGGCATCAACGCTGCAGGTCCCCGCTTGGCGACCGCCTGCATGCTTCGAGCCATTACCCTCTTGGTGCGCCGAGCCCGGACGATCTGCATCGTTACGGGCAAGATCCACCTGCGCGGCGATCCTCGCTCATCACAGTTGACCGCGACACGCTACCCGAGGGGGCACGGTGTGCCAGCTACGGTGAGCCTCACGCCCGACCCAACATGAGGACGATGCACTGATCGATGTGCTCAGCACCTACCGCGCACTCAGAGTCACGACCGATTATGCCCCTATGCGTACACAAACGTTCCTTGGCACATTCACCGAGCAGTCATCACCGAGCAAGCTCAACCGAAACGGTCATGGGCTGTTCAACCAGTTATGGTCGTACCGAAGTTGCTTCGAAGCGTCTGCGCCCACTCCTCAGGCGAATAGTCAATCATTGTCTCAAGGCAAAGACGTTCGAAATAGGTGACATCACTCCGATAGTAAGGCTCCATTGGTGCTCTTGCGACGATGCGAAACAGCAAGCTCGCACCAAAATCCCCACTATCGGGGGTGGCGCCAATGAGAGAGAAATTGAAGGACTGAATGCCCATTTGCTCGTAGGTGGCGAGTACAAGTGCGAGACCCGATGCCAATTGATAGATATCGGGATCGCTTAGATCAACGAGATCACCAAGCCCAGGGGCCAGCGCCCAAACCTCATAGAATCCGGAGGGCGCGAAGGGAACCAGCCAGACGAATGGATCCATATGCGCCACCATGCGCTGGCTCTGTGCATCCTCGAGTGCTATCAGTTCTTCAAAATAGGGTTGACCATAGCTATCAAAATGCTCCTTTGATGCTAACAACAACCGTGACTGTGCACCAAGCGGGACAGAATCATGCGAGGATTGGATGTGTGGATGGATGAGTGAACTTCCCGAAGGCGGCAGATAGTTCGCATTGACTGAGGAGTAAATCAACTCCGGACGTTGAGATCGCACTGCTTTGGCATGTTGTTCGATCGCCAAGAGCACATCGTAGACAACCTCGCGGGTCATGGCCGTCAGTGGGAGGAAGTGGCGGCTTACATCGTAGACACCGACTGCAGACACGGAGGAATAAGCGATCACATTAGGAACCACCCAGGCGTTCCCAACGATGATGCGGCCATTTCTTGCAATCTCCTCGGGGAAGGGCGCGGTTGCATCGCCGATGGTATCTGCACAAAATGGACAGAAGCCGTCTCGTTCGACAACGGAACCGAGTTCCACAGCACCTGGAGTTAACTTTGCACCCTCGATCAGCCGAGCGCCATGACCGAAGAGCGGGTCCACCCGGTGGATGAGCTTCGCCGTTCTGAAACCACCATGCTCGAAGTCTGGAACCTCCGCTTGAAGCTCACGCTCCTGGAACAAAATCATCGATCGCTCTCCTCGAACCAGAACCCATGTACGAGGACTAACCTAGTCGAGGTGGACCGACTGGTAGACGAACCGCGTTTGAAAGACATCTTTGCCGCTTTAGTCGACGTCGTAAGCAAGCTCGACATGGATGAGACATTGGTGCTCCTCGCCGGTCACGCTCGCACGCTCACCCGTGCTCGATATGCAGCAATCGGCGTAGTTGATCCCGCACAACCAGACCGGCTGCTCGACTTTGTGACATCGGGCATCAGCTCCGAGGAGCGAAAGCGTATCGGCAATCTCCCCTCCGGTGGTGGACTTCTGGGCGCGGTTATCGACTCTCACGCTCCCGTCATCTCTGACTCTATCGCCAACGATCCACGAGCCGCTGGTTTCCCCCCAAACCACCCGTTCATGCAACACTTCCTAGGCGTTCCGATTATCACTGGTGAGAAGGTCTTTGGCAACATCTACGTAACCGACCGCCTCGACGATCAACCGTTTGATCAGGTAGATCTCGCCATCCTTGAGACTCTCGCCACCGGTGCGGCTGCAGTGATCGGCAACTTGCTGTTGCGACAGGCGCTCGCCCTCGCGCAAATCGAGGACGACCGGGCACGCATCGCCCGAGACCTCCACGATGACATTGTCCAACGCCTCTTCGCAGTGGGCCTCCAGCTGCAGGCCGCGTTGCCCTCGCTACAGGGGACTGATGGATTCCTTTTCGTCCGCCAAGCGATCGACGATCTCGATGCCGCAATCGGTGAAATCCGGACGACAATCTTTCAACTCGAACCCGCACAGGAGGGGTCATCGCGTTCAGAAGTACTCGACCTTGTCTCGCGGCTCTGCACCATTGCTGACCTGAAATACCACGTCGTCTTTACCGGCCCAATCGATACCGTTCTCACCAACAGCAAGCAGACCCTTCTCCTCACGGTCCTGCGAGAACTCATCACCAACGCCATCAAACACGCTCATGCTCATGAACTCCGCATTGAAATTGGGGTCGCTACAGTCCTCAGCATCGTCGTCATCGACGACGGCGTCGGAATCAGCGACCATCCTCACCTTGGCCATGGCATCGCGAACCTCCAAGCCAAGGCAGCAACCAGGGGTGGAACCTTTGCGATTGAGGCCAGTCCCTTAGGCGGATCGCGAGCCACCTTCACGATCCCTCTGCATTGACAAAGGTTCGATACTCCCGAGCTCATAGAGGCGTGAGAGGCAGCGACCGTACTTCTGCCTGAACCCCCCGGCCAAGAAACTCGCCGGGAACAGATCTCGAAGAGCACCCTCTCGCAACCGCACAACGACCCCTTGATCATAGAGAACGTCAACAAGGCTACACAAGTGCAACGCATCGCTTTGGAGCTCAATGGGAACGACATCGTGTATCTCAACCGCATCGAGCCTCTGAACGACTCCACGATAACGAATTGGATGAACGCTGCGGAGCTGGTCCAGCAGTTCGCTTAGCCCGACGTGCACCGTACTCTCCGGCAACGATCCAACCCCACTCATTTCGCGATCGAGCGCAAAGCCCCTCCGTCGGAAATCCCCGCCCTCAATCGATAGCACCTTGAACGCTCCCGCCAACCCCTGTATCTCACGCAGAAAGTCATCCGCGCCGAAACGCCCCTCTCCAAGTCGATCGGGCAAGGTGTTCGATGTCACTACGAGGTTGGTTCCGGTCATAAGTAGCTCATCAGCAAGTCTGCTGATGAGGACCGTGTCCCCCGGATCGTCTAGCTCAAACTCATCGATCGCCAGCAGGCTCGTCCCTCGAAGGAGTTGAAGCGCACCAGCGAAAGAAAGCGCTCCAACAAGACTCGTCAGCCCGGAGAAGGAGGTATAGAACTTCGACCCCGACCAGGCATGAAACGTTGCAGCCAAAAGGTGGGTCTTGCCCACTCCAAACCCACCATCGAGATACCAGCCCACCGGCTGATACACCGTCGATCGTCGCCACAATCGATGACTGTGGGCCTGCGCCGCGCTCTCGACCGTAAACGCGTGGAGCACCTCCTTGGCTCGCTGTTGCGAAGGAAACCGGAGGTCTGGGTGGTAGGAATCAAAAGTCGCATCTGTGAACCCGCGAGGAGGAACCATGGCAGCAATTAACTCTTCATGACTCGGGGCGAGGGCCGGATAGCCAAGCAACATCTCCATCGCTACCACGTTAGAGGCGAGCGGCCTCCTTGACCTCTGTCGAGAGACATTCCGTCCCGAGTGTCGCCCGAGGCGCAACCGATCACAATCCCGACAGAACGACCCGACAGAACGACCCGACAGAACGGCCCGACAGAAAGGGGCTGTTGGCGCGGCAACAGGAGGGTCCCAAGTGGCCAAATCGATACGAGATGGGTAGCCCTCGGATGATCAACAAGGCGGTACTGGTGTCGGGTTTCTCCCTACACACGCTTCGTCGATGGAATCGACGATCCGATCGAGCTGTCGTCGCTGCTTGCCTTTGGGCTCCCCTGATCCCCACCGAGTTCTTGGGTCTGACATCACCGCGTTACCGCCTTGCCCCGACAGAGGGGACCAAGCTGTACCAACGTGTCCTGCGAGCAGGCCCCCGAGTTCCTTGGGCTCTTGAGGTTCAGCTGCCTCAAGCAATTCCTTAACGCTCCACCACTGGCAACCAAGAAGAGCCGCCCGTTCCTCGTCGGTCAGGCAAGTCGGTCGAACGCGGGCATCTCCCACGCGAGCCAGACACAACGGCTCAGCTCCCACCAGTCAAGTCGCCTTCCACACGCTGTTACCCCTCACTCGTGCAACTTGCCCGGCAACGCTACCCGTGGACAGACCAGCCTCTTCCCACCGCTCTCGGCGTACCGCGTCCATCTCCGACTCACCCTCTTTAACCTCCCAATGGTCGGGTCCCAGAACGTTCTGTTGTTGAGCGGATCACGCCGGTGGAGCGACAGAAGCCGTTCGGCACCGTCAATTTAAGTAATGTGCACTGGGACCCTCGCCAGCACCGAAAAAACACTCATCAACCATGCTCGAGCCCCCTTGTCGCATCAGAACCTCATGAGCGAGGGGGATAGGCCGTCCACCGGCCCACCCTCATTCTGCCGCTCGGCGGCACTGGACCGAGGGAAGCGGATGGGCTCGTGGAAGAATCGACGCCCACTCCGAGCAGTGTCCGAGTCACCGCTTGTCCGCTGTCAAGCAGGTCATCAAGAGCTCGGGAGACGTGCGCCGCGGTTACGAGAGGCGCCTGTTCGCCCAAGGACTCGAGTACTGAGCGACGGAGCAACTCCTTGAGGAAAGATGCCGTCACGCCATCTGTGCGGTCGACGACGACGCCCAGTTCCTCATCGTTGAGCTGCAACGAGACACCACGGGCATAGAACTCGAACAGTCTGCGTCGGGCAGCGGCGTCAGGCAAGGGAACTTCGACGGCAACATCGACGCGCCCCGGCCGTGCAGCTAGTGCAGGCTCGAGCAAATCAGCTCGGTTTGTAGTCAACACGAAGAGCAAATCGGCATCAGCAGCGGCGCCATCCATGGCGTCAAGCAGATCAAACAGTACCGGGCTTGACCCATTGCCAAACGAGCGATCCTCTGCGACCAAGTCGACATCTTCGAGAACGATGACCGCTGGGGCAAGATCGCGTGCCATCGCGGTAACCGAACCAACCGCATGCAAAGAGCGGCCAGTGAGCACAAGCCGCGTGTACTGTGGCATGTGCGCGACCAGATACCGCATGGTGTGTGTCTTGCCGGTTCCCGGCGGTCCATAGAGCAACAGACCTCTCTTGAGGTGCTGACCCGATGTGAGCAGGGCCTCGCGATGCTCCGCAACCCCGAAAGCATGGCGCTCGATACGACCCAGCACTTGGTCGGGAAGTACGACACCGTCGCGCTCGATAGGCGCAACGCTCATGAACCGCAGGTCAAAACCGCCGTGCGGGAATGCCACTACCTCGAGCAGCTGGCTGCGGTAGACGTTCAGCGCACCACGTAGCCCATCTATCTCGGCGACCACCGCTTGGGCGGCCGACACTGGCAGTCCAAGAACTTCAATACGAAGGCCGCGTTCGTGTTCACGCGGCGCCGAGACCAGTAGCACGTAGGGGCCAGCCGGATCGCTCACGAGTAGCAGGGCGAGCTGCAGACACGCGAGAGTCGAGCCGGGTCCGTTTGGAAGGTCGACCAAGGGCGGGGCGCACAGTTGAATGGGCGGCAGCGCTCCGCCTGAGGCAAGTTGTTGCAGCGTCACACCGCCGAAGTGGGGTGGCAGCGCGATCCCATGGACCACAACGTTCCTCCCCTCCTCGGCCATCCACACGTTTAGGGCCGTCTGCAAGTTGACATGCTCAAACGACGACCACTCCCTGGTGACAACCGACTCGCGGGCTCGTGTTGCTCCCAGAAACTCAGCGATAAGGCTCACGACCTCGTTGCGCTCAACCTGCGTGTCGGTCTGAACCCACCGCATAAACGACCGGAACTCTGCGGCAAACTCGCGCCCGACCGCCTCGCTCGCGTGACTCTCATCACCCATCTCACGACCCTCCCTCTCGGCACACCACCCATGGCTAGCAACTACCCCGAACTCGGGGGGACGCTCTTGGCCATCTGACAGCACCGTCTTCGCTGTGCTCGAACCCTCTATGAGCGCCGAGCCTTCTCACCCTATCGGATCTCTCCTTTGATCGGGCGACCGCGAGGTGTCGTCGCCTGCCGCCCAAGAGGAGCAACATCGCAACACCACCTCATACGGTCTCGGATCTTGCGCGTTCAGGAAAGCGGCTCTGCCCCACCAAAGGGATTTTTCTGCTAGTTTTCTCTTGGTACTCGACGTAGGGCAGGAAAGCTGCCACAGCGCGGTCCCACCATACCAAGCGCTCCCGTAACCGTAGACCCCGGCCTTGCGCAACACGCGGACGCTAGTCAAGTAGCATCCCACATGGCAGAGAACAACCGCCACAGCCGCAAAGATTCTGAGCGCACTCAACCGAGGAAGGCGCTCCGATCGTCCTCTTACCCTCGATCCGACGTCGCAGGGAACGTCGGTTGTCGGTAGCGTCGTCATCCTCGCTAGGGCGCTACTGTGCCTTTCTCCCGGTCAGCTGGGATGATGCTTGGACCGTCCGGCATCCGTGGCTCGAGCACGAGGAGCCCTGTGTCGTACCAAACCAGAGCCATGACTGTCTAGTGGGCCAGTGGCCCCACATACTGTACCTCTTGAATGGACACCCCTTCCGCTGGGCCCCAGGTCGGCCGCAGTTCCACCTGACGCCCCACTCCGTTGGCGGTCCATCCCTGGGAGAGATAGACGGTCTCTGCCCGGACGTTATCCGCCAACACCCACAGCTGTACCACCTTATAACCCTTTTGCCAGAGGGATTGACACGCCACGTCCATCAAGGCCTTGCTCGCTCCACGACGCCAGTGGTCAGGATGTACATAGATGGCATAGATTTCTCCCGCCGAGATGTCCTCGCAATCGGGTCCACCCCGAGACGCGTCCATCGTCCACTACGATCACCGTTGCGGGGCCGTGACTTGAACGTGAACCAAATTTCTAGCTCTCCGCCCGTTCGCTCACGTCAAGTCCATCAAGGACACTGTCGGGCATCAAACCCCGGCAAGCAGCTCCCCGTGTGGCGACATGTAGCAGCGCGACCTCGTCGGCATCACCTTCTTTGGCCTCTCTCAGCTCTCGCACTGCCCGCTCCCCACTTCAATCCGAAGTCCCTCCAAACCTGCGCGAGGTGGATGGTAATTTCACAATCAGCGAGACCATACGGACACCGAGTAGGGCTCGACCAACGCTCTGGCACCGGCCATGCACCCGACCCATGCAAGCCCCACAACGCACCAATACCCATTTCGGCACTGTCGTCCCTCCGCCACGTACCCACGTACCACGCCGCCAGCCTTAACCAAAAACATACTCGAACGCAAGTAGTTGACTTACGCAGGGGTATCATCTTGCGGTCAATAACCTCCACCGCTAGACTCAGCTACTCAAGCGACACTGGACCCTTGAGGAGGAAATACACGCAGGCTTGGACTCATCGACGATTTAGATTCTGGTGCGAACGCCAACAACAGGGACCCCCCAAAAAGCCAATCAATGAGACCACCGTCGAAGATAGGAGACGACTCATCCCCAACCGATCTCGAATCGCGATCACTATCGTTCTTGATCTCATGGACACCAAGGTGAAGGCGAAGAACCCTGCACCACCGTACATCGTGATGAGCGGAGTCATCGTCTCCCCTCCGAACTAGCTCCAGCGCAACTACTATCCATTGCTCAACGAATGAGGAGTCCTGTTATGTATCTCACCGAGGGAGAGACGCTCAGTTATGAGCAACTACTTACGCTGTATCCAGTAACCGAGGCAACGGTCCTTCGTGCGAATATGGTAACCTCGCTCGATGGCAAGATTGCTATTGATGGTAGGTCAAAGGGCCTCTCCACCAGTCTCGATCGCAAGATTTTCCATCTCCTGCGTGCAACGGCGCAGGTCATCTTGGTGGGATCAGGTACTGCACGGACAGAGAACTACAAACCACCCACGCTCACACCCGAGTTAGCTCACGTGCGTCAACAGGCTGGGTTGCATCAGCCCCTACGCATCATCGTTGCCACCAGGCATCAGCCACCAGCAGCGATCAGTGCTACCAGCAACGCCGACTCCCCGGCTATCCTCCCCCGTCACCTGCCCGAGCAACTCAACCGGGTCGAACTAGGACGGCTCCTTGAAATCGACGAAAATCAACCAGGCGGTATCCTCTGTGAAGGAGGTCCAACGCTGCTCGGCAATCTCCTCACCCAAGGTTTGGTTGATCAACTCTGCGTGACAATACGGCACATGCTCGTCGGAGAACCCTCTCCCCAGCTCGTCCCCACGCAACTGCCGACAACCTCCGACTTTGACTTGGCGGCCAGCATCACCACTCAGCAGGCCACCTTTCTACGACTTACGTACTTGGGCTAGAATACAAGCATGCAGCTCGGTCGCATCGTGCGAGATTATCAGCGCGCCTACGATGAGGCGCTCGTCTTCCTGCACGAGAGTGCCGATGAAGTCCAGGCCGACCAACAGGTACTCGCATGGATCGATGGGCCAACCCTCATGGATCTCTCTACCCACCTGTCCGAGGTTCTGGGATTGGTCACCATCGAACAACGTGACTACCTCGGTACTCCCTACGTACTGAATCCGAATCGCCGAAGTGCAACGCTCCAGGTGGCCAGGAGGCTGTCGCTACACGCGCTTTGTGAAACGATTTTACGCTGCTGGGGTGCAACCGGACCGATCTCCACGGAGGCACCGGACACGCCAGAGCGACTGATCAGCGTGGCCGAACAAGGGGGGACCTACCCGATCCCGAGCGCTATGGCCACCGCATTACTATCCGCGAACCCCCAGTTGCGTGCTGACCCTCGTCCTATCATCGCTGCGATCGCCGAATCGGGCTACGAACGCCTATGGGCCATTGGCTTTTCTCAACTCCAGTAACCTGGCGCCATGGCAACACTCACCCCGATCGAATCGACCAACGCCAGGCGCAGAGATGCAGGTGGTGGGTCAGGTCGCAGGAAGTGCAGCGCAACCTTCCACTGCTGGCAATGTTCCGACCGTCATCGGTTGGCTTAGGCGTACTTCATAAAGTGATGGGGTCGTTGCAGTCAGACCGATAGGCTCAAGCGATGGGCGCAAGATGTTCGTTGCAGTCGAACCCTGGGCAACCCCTCCTACGAGGCTTCCACCGATGATCGAGGCCAGACTCGCCCGACTAAAGACCACCTCGGGAACGTGGGTGCTGGGATTTGCCGCGCAACTGACCCACCATCGTGAAGAGTGAAACAGTGTCGGTGCTAGCTCGTAAAAGGGCGCGACTGGATTCGTGGTCTGAACCGCGCCGAACCCATAGAGCGCAGTACGACCGGTCACTTTGATGGCGACCGCTCGGGACCCGGTGGTGCTTGCAATCGAGGTAAGGTCGACGACCAACGGAGCACCAGCCGGAACCGTGACCCGTTCCACGGTACGCATTTGACCCATATCCGCTACCTGTGGGGTTCCGTCGAAACCAGCCATCGAGATCGTCACAGGATCCGCCGTTGTCGAGGTGTTCACGAGATCGAGCGACAGCGTCTTGGTCCCAACCAATGGAACGTACGGGAAGTACAGTCGTCCCGAGGGAGCAGCATCACCGAGCGACTCCTGGGTGTTCGGGAGCGCGATGCTCGAGGCGACGACGACGCTTCCCGACCGGGCTGAGATCCCCGCAGCAATAGCAGAGGTATTCGGCGCAAACCGCTCCGCGTTGATTGCCAGAACTGCACCGGGGCGTACGATGAGGCCTTCGACAGAGGGAACTGAAACTTCACCCTGCGCGGAGTAGTAGTTCAAATCGATCACTGCTTGCACTTTAAAAGGGTTGTACACAGAGATTGTCGAGTGGCTACCTGTTGTCGTCGAGAGACCCTCAACGGTCCAGCTATTGCTCGGAGATGAGCTGCACGGGGAGAGCTGTGGAGTCGCAGTTGGGGTCGTCTGCGTCTCGATAAAGGCCACTACCCCACCAGAAGAGACGATGACTCGTCCGTGGCCAGGAGGCACCAATAGTCGAAGTGACGAGTGTGCTAAGAGAAGACCATGATTGATACGTTTGCCCACCTCTGAACTGATGAGGAGTCGTCGATCAAATCGAGTTGGATTCTCCAAGATGATCCCATCAGAACGAATCGCGCCAAGCGTCGATGGGATCACACAGTACCAACTCACCGATGTTGCATCCGGTACTGCAGTCGGGATCGCCAGACTACCGATGCCAAAAGGTACATTCGCCACCGCGAACCGAGCCCGTTGCGCCGAATACGCATTGGTTAAGAGCACCACGCCAACGAGCGCCACTACGAGAGCCACCAGTATGGCTTTCTTGCGTTGCATCGCCATCATACTCTGACTGGCTCCGCTGGCTCTGGAGTGAGCTGTGATCCAGTCCTTCGTGCAGCGCCAAAGGTCCTACTCCGCAGCCATGAGCGTCGACCAAAAAGACCAAGTAACAAAATCAGTGTCGTCAAGAGCTGGATGGAGATGCCAACGATCAGCCAAGGATTCGTCGAAGAAGCACTGTTGGACGGAGACACCAATCGCGCCGTCAAGCGATAGACGGAGATCCCGCCCTGAGAAAAGAGCTGGACCATATCGAGTTGCCGACCAAAGGCAGTTGTGAAGGCATCAGCCGCTAAGGTCCGCGGCGCGCCAACGACGACCACCTCTCCGACCCCATCAGTGGCAAGTTGATCGCCAAGACGCACCGTCTGCCCGGCGAGGGCCAGGCTGACGAGATGATCGAGCGTAGCTTGCCCATGGGTGATTGCGGGAGCCCCAGCGGTCAATACCGTCGGAGCCACGCCCTCGGTCAGGCCTACGTAGACACCGTTGGTCAACTTCTCCCCCGTCACGATACGCGGACCTGTACCTAACTCAACCCAGAGCACGGAGCCCGGATCGCGGACCAGGCCCTCGACCAGAGGGAGCGTGTCACGCGCGTTGGTTGTCGGACCTGGCTGACCTGCGAGTGCGCCGAGGGTGGACCCCAACACGGTCACCAGTAGCACCACGGCAACGACTCCAGCCATCACATGATGGAGTCCAAGGCCGAAGGAGCGAAGCCTCTGTAGCATGAGACGTACGGCTCCTGGCACCGCAACCGAGGCGATCAGTGTCGCCAAAATCGTCGGGTAGACCGGGGCAATAGGTGAGCCACCGAGTATCCCCCGGCCAGCTAAGACGGAAAAAATAAGATAGCCAACGGCCGCGATGGTTGCCACCATGAGTGCTCCACCTTGCCCTTCGCTAAACCCAACCACGACCACGACAAGGGTAAGGAGCATGGCGCCAAGCAACCAGGCGGAGAGACCTTGAACAACCGATGCACCAAAAAGTGCGCTGATCATCGAGCTTGCGGGGTTGACAAAACCGGTGAACACATAGTCGGCGCCTGGGTGAACCACGATGAGAGCGCCAATCCAGGGAAGGTTCGCCAGGACACCAAAGGCAACAGCGTAGGCAACAACGACGGCCAACCTCCGTGCCCGCTCGACGCCAGCGGTCGCGACATAGGCCACTAGCTGTACGAGAGCGGCAAGAAGCCAGACGAAGGCGAGTTGCGGACTAAGAGCGAGGGCGAGCGCAAAGAGTGCTGCCACCCGTAGATTCGACCTGCGCATCACCCTTCGAGAGCGACGCTGAGCCGCAATAGCGTCGATGGTAGCCCCCAACAACAGCGGCGCGATAGCATAAGCAAAAATGATGTAGATGGACCCACGAACCAGAGCGATCGCCACGATAGGCGACAGGGCATAAAGGACACCCGAGGCTCGAGCGAACCCATCAGGAAGACGTCGTCTGGCCACCCGATACGCGCCGACGGGTCCCACGATTAGGGAGGCGACCACCAGCAACCAGACGCCAAGCGCCGTATGACCGATCAACACAAGACCCAGCAGACCTATCAGCAGGTCCGAGGCTGGCAACACAGCAACTCCGAGTAGGTGGCTCGCTCCATGGCCAGAGAAGTACGCCCCAAGGAGCTGGAATGGGGAAGAGTAGAGCGTGAACGAACCCACTAGTGGTGTCGGCGCAAAGAGGGTAGAGCGTGCCAAGACAAGACTTACCAGGATCGCGACCCACAGCGCCCATCTACCTAGTGTGCTACGCCCCTCGCTGGGTGACTCTGCATCTGGTGAAGTACTCGACTCCGCTAACGGTTCCGTAGCCGACTTGGTCCTCGCCTGTGAGAAGAAGCTTCTCAACGTCAACCATGAACCCGAAAACTTCAATAATCGTCCATCAAGACCATCCGCGACCATGCGTTCGCGCTGCTGACGCAGTCCCTCCCGTTCGCGGAGGACGCCAAAGGACCGAAGGCAACCCCAAGCTACTCGTGGGCGCGCGGTAAGCGTGAGAAAAAAGGCCTCCAGGAGTCGTTCCAGATAGAACACCACAAGCGCGAACACACGTGTCCATCCCTGTTCTAGCTTGGCGATACAGCGAGCTTGGTGGCGACGCTTCAGTTCGATGCGCTCAGCGTGCGGCAACGCCACCCGCTCCTCAAGGACGACTCCACGCTGGACGGCCCTAAGACGCGGCGATCGGCGTCCCGCCGTAGAGACTGATCGATGGCGCACTCGAGCGTGAGGCGCTGTCGATATTCGTGCCCCCGCCATGCGAACACGACAGGAGAGGTCTACCTCCTGATAGACACTCCCAAAATCTTCATCAAATCCCGCAAGCGCCATGAAAAGATCGGCACGGATGAGCATGGCGCAACCAGCGGCGACCGCGACCTCATTGATCTCGTCATACTGACCCTGATCGAGATCTCCCACCTCAACACGGGGCGCGGTCCCCATCAGAAAATCGAGATCCCTACCGAGTTCAAGAATCTGGCGAGGAGAATCATAGGCGACAATCTTGGGAGTGACTAAGCCAGAGTTCGTCGCGTACGCAACCTCCATCATCGCAGCGAGCGAATTTGGCGCTAATGCTACATCATCGTGGCAGAGGAGTAGGAACTGCGCCTCTGGTGCCATCTCGACACTCGCGTTCGCCGCTGCGGCGAAGCCGGGGTTGCCGGCCACTTCGCATAGGCGTGCCATCGGCAACAAGCGATGTGTCAACTCATCAACTCGGCTCGACTCATCGACGTTGGCCACAACCACATCGAGGTCGGGGTAACTCAGCGAGGAGACGCTCGCCAGGCATTCTTCGAAGTAATCACCTGGATCGTGAGCGACGACGATCACTGCCACTTTAGGGGGTGCTTGCATCAGAAGCTACACGCTAGTCGCCAGGTTGAGGGTAACGACCACTGTCGACACCCCCGACAACCCCTGCAACTGTCTGGGGAAGGGAAAACTCACGGGAGAAGCCAGTCACCTCCATCAGTCGTCGCGGATCTCCCACGACGACCTCGACATCATTAGGTCGTAAGAGCGCGGGATCAACCTCCAGATCGACCTGGTAATTCAGGACGGCAGCGAGGGCACCCACGATCATACGAACACTCACCGACGCACCCGAGCAGACGTTATAAGCCTGACCCGGCACGCCGTGGATAGCAAGGAGACGATAGGCTCGCACCACATCTCGGACATCCATAAAGTCACGACGGGCATCGACATTGCCTACGCGAAGGCTCGTCTTGCCCAACGCCTTTGCCTCCATCATGCGGATTGCAAGCGCCGGCACGAGATAGTCGGGAGACTGCCCTGGACCGGTATGGTTGAAGGGGCGAGCCACCACCGTCGGCAGACCGCGACCATACCAGCCCTGCAAGGTGGCGAATTCAGCCGCCGCCTTCGATGCTGCATACGGAGAGACGGGGTGCAGCGACTGAACCTCCTTGATAGGGAGATCATCTTGCGCAACCCTTCCGTACACCTCTGAAGAAGAGACGTGCAGGAGGCGTGGGAGGCGTGGGAGCTGAGCGAGCGCAGCTACCAAATTTGCTGTTCCCACGACGTTGTTATAAAAATACAACTGAGGATCTGACCACGATGCTCCTACGTGCGAGAGAGCGGCCAGATGGTAACAGACATCGATCTCAACACCAGTCAGCGCCGTCTGGAGCGCCTCTCGATCACACAGGTTCAAGCCCTCACGAAGCTCGATCACCTCGTCTCCTTCACCAGAAAGGTGCTGACATAGCCACCCTCCTACAAAGCCATGGCTACCAGTGACGAGCGCTCGCATCGTGCTTTCAAGCCTCGAGCAGGCGACAATAGAGCGAGGTCGTTTCCCGCGCAGCGCGCTCCCATGTGAAGCTTCGTGCCCAATTCACCTGCCGTTCTATCTCATCTGGTGTACGCGAAGTCAGCGCCGCCATTTCAATACCGTGCGCGATCGCATCGACATCGTCAGGGTCGGCCAGCCACGCATACTCTCCCGCCACCTCAGCCATCGCCGACTTGTTACTGGTAACGACATTGAGACCGGAGGCTAACGCCTCTAAAACTGGGAGACCAAAACCCTCAGCATTGGAGACATAGATCATCGCCCGCGCTCGCCGCAGTGCTCGTCGCAGCTCCTTTTCATCAAGGTAGCCCTCGATACTCACGCACGACCGATTCCGCATCGCGTCTAGGGCCGCATCGAAATCACTGGTCTTCCAACCTCGCTTACCGATGATGCGGAGCCGCCAATTCGGATATTGATCGGCGACCTTGTCAAAGGCTTGGAGTACCCGAGCAAGATTCTTCCGTGGCTCTATGGTCCCGAGCGAGCAGAGTTCTACTGCGTCATCCTCATCGCCACCGTGCTCTGGAATGAGCAGCGGATCAACCCCATGATAGATCACATGGATAGGAGGGGTTGTGGGGAAATGGTTACGTAAACGATCAGCGGTCGCTTGCGACGGAACGATCAAAGCATCAGAGCGCTTCACCGCCAGCCGGATGGCCCGCTGGAAGTAACGCACTTTGGCCGGCTCGTGCCACTCAGGGTTGTCAAAGAAGGTGAGGTCATGAATCGTTGAGATCACTCGCAGCTTGTGACGGGCGGCTGGAACTTGATAGTGAAGGCCGTGAAAGACACGGGCACCACCTTTGATCGCGATAGAGCCAAGACTCCGCTCCTGGTAGAGCAGCCGAAGAGGACGACTATTTGGAGCAGCAATGAGGTTTTCGTAGTTTCCTCTTGGAGGGAGAGCAAAGAGACGCAGCGACGCACGAGTCGTCAGGAGTGAGATGGGAGGGCGATCCTCAAGTTGGTACATAGCAGCGACGAGTTCCTTCGCATAACGTCCCACTCCCGTGGGGTCACCAGAGATAGACGTCGCATCGATAGCCACTGGGTTCACGCTGTTAGCTCCTCCCATAATCGAAGATGTTGCTGGGCGGCCACCAACCAGGATAGCCCCTCAACTGCGAGTAACCCATGAGTAACAAGTTGGGAACGCAATGGATCATCACTCGTGATCTGCTCCATAGCCTGTGCGATGGCATCGACATCATGGGACTCAACACCCAGGCCCCCAAAGTGGGCAGCGGGAATATTCTCTGCGGTGACGACTGGAACCGCCGCGGCCAACGCCTCGATGACTGGGAGACCAAAACCCTCCTGCAGCGGCACGTAGACCAAGGCGAGAGCGCGAGCAAGCAGCCCCGCAACTACTCCACTTGAGACGCTACCAACGATGAACGCTCCTCGAGGCGGCACGATCTCTGGACCCCAACCCTTCGGGCCGACGATGACTAGCGGAACCGGATCGAATGCCGTTGACCGATACTGTTGATAGGCCTTGAGGATACGCGGCAGATTCTTCCGTGGCTCAACCGTGCCGAGCACCATCAGGTAACGTCCCGCAATGCCAAGATCGTCCAGCAATTTTGCTGTCGCTACGGTGTCGGCAGGTGGAACATGATCAACTCCGGGAGGTATGACCACGATGCGCTCCGCCGCAACACCAGCCTCTACGAGCAGTTTGACTGTCTCCGTAGCTAACGTCACCACCCGTGCGTCGCTCGCAACCACCTGAGCGAAGCGCCTTTCATGCCAGGCCCTTGCTCGCGGAGGAAACGTCTCCTTCTCTGAACGAAACAGTAGATCATAGACCGACACCACCTGAGGCATGTCCATTCTCAGCAAGGGCCCACCAAGGGAAAATGCGTGATAGAAGGACCAGTTTCCCCGTGGGACACCCCAACCAAAGTCCCAGAGACGCTGCTGGAGGCGATAATCAAAGGGTGTCTGGACACGGGTACCAAGCCACGAGGATGGACCAATGTCGACAGAGGTGCGCGAGGTAAGCAGCGCAAGCTGCCGATCCATTCCGAGTTGGCCTAAGCCCTGGAGTACCCCCGTAATATAGACCCCAATACCGCCCGATACGGGTCTGGCAAGCTGATCCACCAGCAACAGTCCTGAACTCGTCATCGTAGGACCCTTGCGTACAATGCTGCCATCTGCTCCCCACTTCGATCCCAAGAAAAGCGTGCTGCTCGGCTGTGTCCCCGCTCAATCAACGATTCACGGAGCTCTTTGTCCTCGATCACCCTGATGAGGGCAGATGCCAGTTCATCGGCAGAACGCGGCGCAACCGTGATCGCCCCATCACCAACGACCTCTGTGATGGCGCCAGCAGTCGTTGTGACCACAGGAGTACCCACGCTCATCGCCTCCAGTGGCGGCAACCCAAAACCCTCATACAGGCTTGGGTACGCAAAGACTTGGGCATTGCGGAGCAACCATGAACGCGCATCCTCCGAAACATAACCCGGCAACAAGATCCGTTCGGCCAAGACTGACGCCCCCAGATTGGCGAGCAACTCATCCAAGCCCCAGCCAGACTGCCCCGTCAGCACGAGGCGAAGATCCGGGTAGCGCGGAGCAAGCTCGGCGAAGGCCTGAACGAGATATCTTAAGCCTTTTCGCGGCTCAAGCGTCGATAAAGCGAGGATGTACGGGTGTCCCGCCAACTCCGTGGCGATGGGTGGAATCGATGGTTGTGCGCGAAGTGGTGTCACGCCATGCCCGATCGCAACAACGCGATCGGGCGCAATACCGAAGTAATCCAGTACCTGTCCACGCACGAACTCGGAGGGCGTGTGCACAAACGATCCTGACTCGACCGCGTGGCGCACCAACGTCGGAAACACGAGCACCTCTGGGCGACAGAGATGTGGATAGAGAAGTGGAGCCAAATCATGGACGGTCACGATCGTTGCTTTGCCCCGTACAGGAGGGACCACAAAGTTGGTTCCATGGATGACATCAAACCCACGAAAGAGGCCCCGAAGGTCTGGCCGATACCACCGCTGCCACGAAGCGAGCAGCGGTCGTGCGGGGAGCGCAAGGTTCAAGTAGGCAACCCCGGTCGGCAAGGCCTGCCGAAGTTGGCCGTGCCGACGGAGCGAGACCATAAAACCTGCTGCTTCGACGTGAGACCCCACTGACTCCGCCATGTGATAAGCGAACTCTCCGATACCACTACGCTGTCCTACGATCGCTGTGAGCTCAATTGCTACTCGGACGACCTACCTCCACGTCTTCACGGACCGGCTCCCAAACACAGAGGAGCGCTGTCACGAACCCATCCCTATCGAACAACAACGCTAGTAGCGATTGACCCAGGCGGTTCCCTTCATCGTCGATCGCGCAGCGAGGTGCCCAATTACCCCTTGGTCGATCGATAGAATGGGCGTCGAGTGACCAAGTGGTGTACGTTGAGGCTTGGGCAAAGCGTTAAGGAGATCGAGAGTTTTGATTGCGGTACTCGCCGGTGGAGTTGGAGCTGCCAAGTTTTTACGAGGTCTCACCAATGCCGGGCTCCAAGAGGAGATTGTCGCGATCGTCAACACTGGTGACGACTGGGTGCACTATGGTCTCCACATCTCCCCGGACCTCGACACCATCGTCTACACACTGGCTAATCTCGTGAATCCGGAGACTGGTTGGGGTCTCCAAGATGAGAGCTTTCACGCCCGGGCCTCGCTGCAGCGCCTCGGAGATGATCCGTGGTTTACCCTTGGAGACCGCGACATTGGTCTCCACATGTTTCGAACACAGCGACTCGCTGAGGGCGCCAGTCTCACCCAAGTCACCGCGGAGATCGTCCAGCATTTGAACGTCGACCTCACCGTCTTACCGATGACGAACGACGAGGTCGCCACCAAGGTCCTCGCTCAGCTCCCATCGAAAGAGAATCAAGGCGATCAGATTGTCGAACTCGATTTCCAGGAGTATTTTGTTCGCTACCATCACCAGCCGCGGGTGTTGCGGGTGCGATACGACCATATCAACACCGCAAAGCCGAGTTCGGACGTCACACGCGCTCTTGACACAGCACGTCGGATCATCATTGCTCCATCAAATCCCATACTCTCTATCGGGCCAATCCTCGCGTTAAGGGGTATCAGTGACCAGCTGCAGCGACGGGCCAGCGAGGGAGCTGTCGTCGCAATCTCTCCGATTATTGCCGGCGAAGCAGTCAAGGGGCCACTTGCAGAAATACTCGACTCACTCATGACCCAGCACGATGCACGGACCGTTGCACAGCTCTACCAGGAGGTCGCAAGTGTTTTCATCGTCGACACGGCCGATGCACACCTCGTCGAATCGATCCGCGCCGGCGGTCTGGCCTGCCTGAGCACCCAAACGCTTATGACTGATCTCGACGCTGCCGTCAACCTAGCCCAATTCGCGGTTGGAGCTCGATGAATCAGCTCAGGCTCCAGCTCTTTACCAATCCGCTCGACGAGGAGATCGTGGAGGGAACTGATCTCGCAGCTCTGATCGTCCGAGACTTTGAACTCGCCGATGGCGATATCATAGTGGTCACCCAAAAGGTGATTTCAAAGGCCGAAGGGCAGGTCGTCAGCGTCGATGACGACGATCAGGAGAGCTTTGACGCGCTCGTGCGCTCTGAATCCCGTCGCATCCTCCGTCGTCGAGGGACACTCGCGATCACCGAGACGCACCACGGATTCGTCTGCGCTAATGCGGGTATCGATCGATCAAATACCGACCCAGGTACGGTCACGCTCCTGCCTGTCGACCCTGATCGAAGCGCACTCCGCCTGTTGCATCAGTTGCAGTATCGCACAGGACTTCAGCTTGGAGTGGTCATCACTGACACCTTCGGCCGTACATGGCGATCAGGAGTAACCGACGTCGCTATCGGTGTCGCAGGCCTCCAACCCATCGCCGACCTACGCGGGACCCGGGACCACAACGGTATGACCCTACAGGCAACTGAAATCTGCATCGCCGACGAGATTGCCGGTGCTGCTGACCTCATTAAGCGCAAGGACGGTCGTACCCCATTTGTTCTTGTTAGAGGAGTGGACCGAAGCCACCTGGGGCATGGGAGCATCGGTGCCGACGTCGTCCGTGGGTACGACTTCGATCTCTTCCGTTAGCCGAAGCTGGTCCGAGTGACAGTGGCCTCATACCACTCAAAAACCCGTTCAAGACCTCGTTCGAGCGTTGTGCTCGCGTGCCACCTCAAATACCAACCAGCACGCCTGGCATCAAGACTTGAGCGCAAAATCTCGCCGGGAATGGCCTGGCTATAGATCGGCTGCCGGTACTCACCCCCTGCAATCCGATACATCTCCTTATGGAGCGTGTTGATCGAGGTTTCGATTCCTGTTGCAATATTGAGCGTAAGACCACCTCCCTGCTCAAGGGATCGATAAAACGCATCAACGACATCCTCGACGTAGACGAAATCACGAGTCTGGCTTCCATCTCCAAGGATACTGGCCTGTTCGCCTGCGATGATGGCCTGAGCGAACTTCGCCACCACCCCTCCCTCAGCCAACATGCCTTGCCTCGGCCCATAGACGTTCGCCAACACGAGAGCCGTGTATTCGAGGTCGAAGCTCGCCCGGAAGAGCCGCAGATAGGCGAGGACCGCATCCTTGGACAGACCATAGAAGGAGTCCGGATTATGGGGCATATCCTCGCGCACAGGCAGATCCTTTGGTGCTATCGCACCGTAGATACCGGCACTCGTGGCAAAGATCACCTTTGAAACGCCGGTGCGTCGTGCAGCTTCGAGGACCCGGAGAGAACCAACGACGTTAGTCGTCAAATCCCCAACAGGGTCCAACATGGATTCACGCACGTTGACCTGCGCGGCGAGATGGATCACCGCCCCAGGTTGGCGCCGCATCATCAGCGCCTCCAGATCACCATCGACAATATCTAGCTTGTGGAAATGTAAACCACGATCACCCTTACCTCGCGCCGTGCGCAGATTGGCAAGGGAGCCCGTCGAAAGATTATCGACCACATCGACTTCGTAACCAGCATCGATCAACCGCTCCACGAGATGAGAACCGATAAAACCGGCTCCGCCGGTCACCAAGACAGGAGACGATACCATCTATGATTGTCCCACGCCCACCAAGCTGTCGCCTGGATGAAGATCCGTACTCTCAGCGACAATAGCTAGCTCATCGAGGTGGACATCCTCAGGAACCACCGTATGCGCACCAACGATAGATCCTCGGATAACGGAACCCGGACCCACTCGCGCGCCCTCAAGGACAACTGAGTCTATAACCGTGGCCCCATCTGCAATCTCTACCCCGTCCTCAATCACAGATCCAACGACTCGTGAAACCGAACTCAGTTGGACCGAAGAACCAAAGTAGCAATGCCCAACAGCGTCTTCCGGCTGATTCGGAGCAGGATACCAGGCTCGCGGAGGAACGAGCTCACCCATCCGAGCACCAAAGAGAATGTCTCGAATTGCCCGATAATAGTTTTTTGGCGTACCCGCATCAAGCCAGTAACACTCATACGCACGGGCAAAGAGAGTGCCCTGTTTTACCAGTTGCGGGAACAACTCTCTCTCGATCGACATTTTGCCGCCTTGAGGGATAAGCTCAAGGGCACTCGGCTCCAAAATGTAGATCCCCGCATTGATATCATGTGAGGGAGCGGATTCGATCGACGGCTTCTCCACAAAACGAAGGGCGCGCCCATGCTCATCCTTCACCACCACCCCAAACTGGCTAGGGTTGTCCACTCGCACCAGTCCAATTGTCGCACGGCTTCGCCGATCGAGATGGAAATCTATCAAATCCTTTACGTCCAAGTCGGTCAAGATATCGCCGTTGACCACGAGAAATGTCTCATCAATGCCAGCACTCTCTGCAGCAAACCGGATCGCCCCTGCCGTATCAAGTGGCTCCTCTTCGATCGCATAGGTTAGGCGAACCCCCGCCGCTTCCCCAGTCGGATAGGCCAGGCGGAAGGCGTCTGGTTGATATCCCAGCGACAACACCACCTCATCGACACCGAAACCACGAAGACGATGCAGGACCCGCTCCAGCATTGGGAAACCAATCACTCGAAGCATCTGCTTAGGAGTATGAAACGTCAGCGGTCGAAGGCGAGTGCCCTCCCCACCGACGAGAACGACTGCTCGCATCTCCCCTCCTGCTACTTAGTACTGCTCGTGGACTTCGACGTACTCGTGGACTTCGACGTGCTCGTGGACTTCGACGTAGTCGCACTCGACCCAACCGATGCAAGGTTCGCTGCTGTCGGAGGTTGAGGAGGAGTCGTACCCTTGGGCAGCACGCCAAGCGTGATCACTTGATCGTTTGCGAGACGCACCTGCGCAAGACTCCGATAGACCACTGGCTTTGTAGCCAGTAGTGACGACCAGACATAGATACCAAACGTGGCAGACTTACCACTGCAACCCGCAGTAGCGCTCACCGATTTGCCCCCGGGCAGGGTGAAGCCATCCTTTGTTACCGTCAACCCACTAATTGCCTTGGGAAGTAACGCCAACGTGGCATTTGCTCCCTCTTCAGACTTCGACTTTGGTGCAACCGTGAGGACGCCATCTCCAAGTGACGTGATGCCGCTTTTCACATCGGTCGTCTTGGCCAGTACCGGCAAATACTTGCCGCAGGCATCGAATCCGATAGCCGTGTGCCATGTCGTCCCAATCACAGGCTGATCAGCAGCGGTTGCTGCTGACGTCGGGTGATCGATCTCGTACTTTGAATAGCCGATCACTGCGACACCAGCGACCACAATAACTGTCAATGCGGAATAAAACCCCACTGGAACCTGCCGTCGAACTTTTGCTCCACGGCCTGAAGCTTGTGCTCTTGCGACTCTTCGAGCGCTCTCTTTGCTTGCCATAACAGGTTAAGGCTACCGCCTTTGTGGCCCGTCCAGGACCGAAGGTGGCGAGACTTGCCCGAGAAACCCGTGAACTGCCCACAGCTCGAGTTCATCGCATCCGCTCGGCCAAAGCCAAGGATACCGTTGCACGGGTTAGACGACTCGTGGCTGGGCTGTTTACATTCCTCAGTTGCGCACGGTACCCGTGATGATCGTCCGTATCACGCTCATGGCACAACGTAGTCCAACGCCTATCTCCACCGCGAACAACAACAGGGTTGAGCGCTGCTCCAAGGAGGCATATGTCGCCATCGACCGATGATGCTCAACGACGGCTCCTAACCGCCGCTGGCTACTCGAGGTACCGCCCACGTGGGTCACCACCGCACGAGGTTCATAGACAATCTGGTAGCCAAAGAGTGCCATTCGGCGACAGAGGTCGACATCTTCCAAGTACAGATGGTATTTCGGATCGAAACCACCGACCCGACGGATCACATCAGTGCGACATAACAGGCAAGCTCCTGAAATCCAGGGTACGGTCACGGCTGTGCTTGGATTGAGATCGCTCATACGATACGAACGTGTAGCAGAACTCTCCGGGGCGAGCCAGCCAATCGCACCATGGCGGATCGATTGCCAGAGTGATGGGAAACGTCGAAATGAGGGGTAACGGCCACCATCACTATCTAAAACCTTCGGCCCCACAGCGCCCACGGCGCCGCTCGATGCCGCAGTGGCGACAAGCGCATCGACCGCTCCAGTGTGTAGGACCACATCTGGATTCATGATCAACACCATCGACTCCTCGATCATTGCGAGACCTCGATTGACAGCCAATCCATAACCAAGATTCTGACCAAATGCGACCCTGTGAACAACGCAGTTCGCAAAGGTTGAGGTCCATTCACCAGGTTCCGTTGCGCCGTTATCGATCAGGACGATGGTGGCAACGCCTTGGGCTGCGAGCTCCTCGACAAGAAGATCGGTCGAGCCTGAACGATAGAGAACGATGATGGCAGCAACGGTGGTCTTCACTGAAGATCAAGCTCTCGGACGACTCGTTCAACCGCATCATGCCAATCATCGGTTGCACGCCCAATCGCAGCGCTGTAGGTCGCCGTTGAAAGCACTGAGTAACCAGGGCGAGGGGCGGGATATCGGTCAACAATAGAGGCGGCGCTGATCTCCACCACCTGGTCAAGATCCCGTCCGAGCGAGGTGAGGATCCAGCGCACCACCTCATACCACGATGCAGTACCACCGTTGACGACATGAAAGTGACCGGTGCACGCACTCAGCATCAATTGAATGCTTGCCTCGCTTAAATCGTCTGCGACCGTCGGAGATCCGACTTGATCGCCGACAAATCGGAGGACAGAGCCCTCCTTGGCAAGTCGGACAACGGTAGATGCAATGTTGCCGGCCGATGCGCTCATCAGCCAGGCGGTCCGAATATTGAGATCGATCCCAACACGGAGCTCGCACTCACCGCCGAGCTTACTGCGGCCATAGACGCCTAGGGGGTCGACACGATCCCACTCGCGGTAGGGTTCAACCGACTGGCCATTGAAGACATAATCGGTTGAGAAGTTGCAAACCCGAGCACCCACGGCATCGGCGGCCTCTACCTGCCAGCGAAGCGCCAATGCATTGACACCAAAAGCGAGATCGGGCTCTCGTTCACATCGATCGACAGCAGTGAAAGCGGCGGCATTCACCACCCAATCAGGTCGGAGTGACCGGATGACCTCATTGACGTTAGCTCGCTGGCGTACATCGATGTCGGCGGAGGTAAACGCGAAGACTTCTACAGGAAGGTCGAGTTCGCGAAGCCTTCTCGCAAGCCGCTGGCCCAATTGTCCATTACTTCCAAAGACGACAAAGCGGAGCTGACTCACGATCGAGACTGCCAGGCTGCCGACTCCTGGACTGGAGCACGACCCATCAACGGACGCCACCAGCCCTCATTGCCACGGTACCATTGGATCGTTTCGCTGATCCCTTGGTCGAAGGGGATGGATGGTGTGAAGCCAAGCTCATTACGGATCTTGGAAGAGTCCAACAGATAACGGCGGTCATGCGACGGGCGATCAGGAACCGTCGTCTTGAGTGTATCGGGTTTACCTAGTTCAACAAGAATCCGATCAGCGATCTCCTCGATCGAATATTCGTCACCTGTACCAACATGATAGGTCTCCCCCGAGTGCCCCTTATGAATCACCAAATCGATAGCTCTCGCGTGATCGAGCACGTGGATCCACTCTCGCCGGTTGTCCTTGGAAGCATAGAGGGGCAATGGCTGGTCCTGCAAGGCTAGCGCAGTAAAGAGGGGGATCAATTTTTCAGGGAATTGGTAGGGTCCATAGTTATTGGCGCAGTTGGTGATGCTGATCGGCAAGCCATAGGTCAGCGCATAGGCCCGAACCGCGTGATCTGCCGCGGCCTTCGATGCGTTGTACGGGGTGCGCGGACGATAGGGCGACTCCTCCGTAAATGCATCCTGGGCATCAAGATCAAGATCCCCATACACCTCGCAGGTCGAAACATGATGAAACCGTGTCAGCCCCCCATAAGCCCGAGCAGCCTCAAGGAGACCAACCGTCCCGGTGACATTCGTGCGAAAGAAGCGCTCGGGATCGATGATAGCCAGAGAGTTATGCGACTCGGCGGCAAAGTTCACTACGACATCGACGGCGTAGCGATCAAGCACCTCCACGACGTGGTCGGTGTTACCGATATCACCATGAACAAAGCTGATGCGATCATCCAGATCCCCCAGTGACTCGCGACAGCCCGCATAGGTGAGCGCATCGAGCACGACAACATCATCGTCTGGATGGGCCGTCGACCAGTACCGTGTGAAATTCGAGCCGATAAATCCTGCGCCGCCGGTGACCAGTAGTTTCACTGCCCTCGCCTTTCATGGTGGGAAACGTTGCGAGCACAGACTATAGCAACTCCACCCGAGCGTGATCGCCTACGATGAGCTTGGTGGCGCTGGGCCGTTCGCTGCGATGACAAATCTTGGCAAACTTCCCGATCACCGAACCTTCGATTGCGCCGACAGTGTCAACCGTAGAGTCGCTGAGAATAATGGAGTTCATCACTTCAGAAGAGAGAATCGCACATCGATCCCCGATCGACGAAAAGGGACCGACGTAACTGGACTGCAGAACAACATCGCGCCCAATGATGGCGGGGCCACGAACGATCGAGTCGACGACCTTCGCCCCTGCCTCAACGACCACCGGGCCCTCGATCTTGGAGTCGATCACCTCACCCATGATTGACGGTCGAATCGCCATCAGCGCAATCCTGTTACCGTCGAGTAGCGCCTCAGGATCCCCCAAGTCCTTCCAGTATCCCTCCACCATCGATGAGTTCACCCCGAGACCATGATCGATCAGCCAGCTAATGGCGTCAGTGATCTCAAGTTCACCCCTCGCAGAGGGTGCGATCTGGGCGACTGCCTCATGAATACGAGCATCGAAGAGGTAGACCCCAACGAGGGCAAGGTCGGAGGGAGGATGATCAGGTTTCTCCACGAGGCGCAGTACCGAACCGTCATTGGCGACCTCAGCTACACCAAACTTCCGAGGATCTGGAACGCGCGCCAGCAAGATCCTCGCCGCCGTTGCGACGTCTCGAAGGGTGAACCCGTGCACAATGTCGGTGATACCGCCGACAAGAAAATTGTCGCCAAGGTACATGACAAAATCCTCATCGCCGAGGAAATCCTTGGCGATGAGAACTGCGTGAGCAAGCCCACGCGGCGCATCCTGTGGGAGGTAAGTCGCCTTCAAACCAAAAGCCGAGCCGTCTCCAACAGCGGCCTTTACCTCGCTAGCCGTGTGTCCCACGACAATCCCTACATCGGTAATGCCGCACTCAGCTATCGCTTCGAGGCCGTAGAAGAGGATGGGTTTGTTCGCGATCGGCACCAGCTGCTTGGAGGCGGTATGTGTCAGCGGACGGAGTCGAGTCCCGGATCCTCCGGCGAGGATAAGCGCCTTCATCTCGTCCCCTAAGAGGTTGGTAGACCGAGCGAACGGGCGATCACAAGACGCTGCACCTCAGATGTTCCTTCGCCAATCTCGAGTATCTTGGCGTCACGATAGTAGCGCGCCACAGGAGACTCCTCGATGAATCCTGCCCCTCCAAAGATTTGGGTCGCCTCTCTGGCTACCGACACCGCAGCCTCGGTAGCATAGAGCTTCGCGATCGCCGCCTCTCGCTTGAAGGGCCGCCCGTGATCCTTCAGCCAAGCCGCACGGTAGACCAACAGCCTCGAGGCTTCGACAGCGACCTCCATGTCAGCGCACTTAAAAGAGATCGCCTGATACCGCGAGATTGGCCCTCCAAAGGCATTGCGATTCGCTGCATAGGCAAGCGACTCTCGAAGACAGGCCTCAGCTAGTCCCAGTGCGAGTGCTGCGATTGAGATCCGCCCATCATCGAGAATGGCAAGGAATTGCGCAAACCCACGACCTACCTCGCCAAGTAAGGACTCTGGGCCAACCTCCACATCGGCCAAACTCAACGGATGTGTGTCTGATGCGTGCCAACCGAGCTTCCTATAGGCAGGCTCAACGGTAAAGCCCGGCGTCCCTGCAGGAATGATAAATGCCGAGACCCCGTCCTCTCCTCGAGCAGTAACGGTCACCAATGACGTGATAGGGGTGCCTGAGTTGGTGATATAGGCTTTGGCCCCATTGAGTAGGAATCGCTCGCCCTGGCGCTCGACCCTTGTGCGGGTGGCTCCCGCATCGGATCCCCCGTCAGGCTCCGTCAGGCCAAAACCACCGAGCGTTTTCCCAGCACAAAGATCGGGCAGCCATCGCTGCTTTTGTTCCTCATTGCCAAACTCGTAGATCGGATTCGCACCGAGTCCCACACCAGCAGAGAGGGTGATAGCCAGCGATGAGTCGCCTTTGGCGAGCTCTTCGACCGCGATGCACAATGAGGTGAAGTCGCCTCCTCCCCCTCCGTAACTCTCGGGAAAGATCATCCCGAACAGTCCAAGCTCCCCGAGCTGGAGCACCTGCGCAAGAGGGAACTCACTACGTTCGTCCCAGCCGAGAGCATTTGGCAACACCTCAGCATCCACAAAATCAGCCACCACCTTACGCAGTGCTTGATGTTCCTCACCGAACTCGACTGACATATCGACCTCCTCGTCCAATCCTCGTCGACCTCAACGCCGCTTTTCTACCAGGTAACCGCATCAACGCGCATGAGCCCTCACCAAGACACTACGCCCGACGACGACTCTTCCGTCCAGGGCGATCATCGCGACCACCTCGACCCAGTAGTACCGTGGGACCGCTCCCCAAACACTCTGTATCTGCCATCATTGTTGTATATAGAGCCACGACTAGGGCTATCCCGGTGCACTCGAGCACCCAAACTATCCAATGCCGCGGTCCCCTCTACAGCAAGCCATGCCGACCTCGAGACGGATCTACTACGCGAGCACAACCCCGATGAGACACTATCGATCATTCACCACTCCAAGATGTTCGATATCACCAACATGAACGGCAACCTGACCGGACGCAGTTCTGACAAGCAAACAACCCTCTTGATCGACATCTTCGGCTAATCCTACCACCATCTCCTCTGGGTACTGAATTTGCACCCGACGACCCAGCGTTGACAAGCAGCATCGGTAGGTTTGGAGGAGGAGCTCGGTGTGGCCATGCAGGAGCTGTGACAGTTGGTCATCAAGTTCCTCCAGGAACCGCATAAGGAGGGAATCGCGCAGCGAGAAGAAATCCTCCGCCGGTTCACCTTCAATCGCTTCATTGAGACAGCAAAGGTTGCGAGCATCCTCTAGGGTTGGGGTGGCCGTGAGGTTCACACCAAGACCAATGACCACCTGATGAGACGAGCCATCGAAGATGCCATCGATCAACATCCCTCCGAGCTTGGCTTCCCCTACCATCAGATCATTGGGCCACTTCAAGGTCACCCCCGCTACCCCGAGGCCCCGAATCGCAAAGACGATCGCATTACCGACGGCCATCGGAAGGAGATTGACCTCAGCACGCCGAGGCAACCGTACCAATACCGAGCAGGCAAGGGTACTCCTCGGAAGATCATGAAAAGCACGACCTCGTCTGCCGCGGCCGGCCCGTTGATGATCTGCCACGACGACCAGACGTTGGGTACTGACCCGTGCAAAGAGGTTTGAAAGCGTGCGATTCGTAGAGTCGGTCTCATCAAGTAGGATTATGCGCCATGGGGCGGTGCTGATCATTACTCAGCACCTTAGAGGACAGGATCGAGCCAAGCTTCCTCGACAGGGATAGCCTCGGAGAGCGGCGCCGGTGACGGCGAAGCAAGCAAGAAAGGTGACGTAGGTGTTTGAGCGGTTACTCATAGCGAACCGAGGAGAGATCGCGGTTCGCGTAATCCGGACAGCCAAGGAGATGGGAATCAAGACGATCGCTGTCTATTCTGACGCCGACCGAGATGCGATGCACGTCCGTTACGCCGACGAAGCCTACAATCTGCCCGGCACAACCGTTCGAGACAGCTACCTGAACACCGAACGCATCTTGGAGATTATTCAACGTTCGGGCGCCCAAGCCGTGCATCCTGGCTATGGCTTTTTCAGTGAAAACACCGACTTCGCCAGGGCGATCGAAAGCACCGGCGTTGTGTTCGTTGGTCCACCACCAGAAGCCATCGAGATCATGGGGGACAAGATCTCTTCTCGTATTGCCGCGACGGCAGCCGGTGTCGCTGGTGTACCTGGCACCACGGAGGTCCTCAAAAGCGCCGATGAGATCGTCGCCTTTGGTGAGAACCACGGTTGGCCTTTAGCGATCAAGGCAGCCTATGGCGGAGGTGGCCGAGGCATGCGAGTCGTCAACTCTGCCTCCGAGGCGGCCGAGGCTTTGGCCTCGGCTCAACGAGAAGCACTCGGTGCCTTTGGGCGTGATGAGTGTTACGTCGAACGGTACCTCACTTGGCCCCGCCATGTGGAGATGCAGATCATTGGGGATGCCTATGATACGACTCTCTGGCTCGGCGAGCGCGATTGTTCGTGCCAACGGCGGCATCAGAAGCTGATCGAAGAGTCGCCTGCTCCAGATTTTCCTGATGACATGCGATCCAAGATGGGCGAGGCGGCCGTGAAGGTCGCTCGCGCATGCGGCTATCGCAACGCTGGAACGGTCGAGTTTCTTTACCAAGACGGCGCATTTTACTTTCTTGAGATGAATACGCGTCTCCAGGTTGAGCACCCCATCACCGAAGCGGTCACTGGTCTCGACCTGGTGGAGCTCCAGCTTCGTATCGCAGCAGGCGAACGTCTTCCGCTCTCCCAAGACCAGATCAGCCACAACGGCCATGCCATTGAGATCCGTTTGAACGCTGAAGACCCATCAGGAGGTCGTTTCGTCCCCTCTCCGGGCCCCATCACGCGCTTCGAGCGCCCCGATGGTCCTGGCATTCGCACCGACGCTGGTTATGAGGCAGGAGACGCAGTGAGCCAGTACTACGACAATCTCATCGCGAAATTGGTGGTTTGGGCCCCTGATCGCGAGCGGGCAATCGCTAAGGCCATCCGCGCTCTCCGTGAGACCAAGCTCGAAGGAGTCACGACTACCATCCCCGCTGATCTCGCCATTCTCGAGCACCCAGACTTCCACACGGCGCAACATTCCACCAAGTGGGTTGAGGATCGGTTGGACTTGAGTGCGCTGACAGCTCCACCCATTACCGCCACGTCCGAGGAGACCACCACGCCGACCGAGGTCGTAGCCGAGGTCAATGGCAAACGGGTTGCCGTCAAGCTCTTCCTTTCTGAACTGGTTGCGCCGACCCCAACGAACGTGCCATCTCCGCGCCGTGACACCCCTGCCCCACGAGCAGCCCGCACGCAGGGACCTGCGTCGAAGGTAGGGGGTGGATCTGGAGCCGTCACTGTACCTATGCAAGGCACCGTCGTGAAGATAGCGGTTCAAATAGGCCAAGAGATCAATGTCGGGGACACAGTGATCGTGCTCGAGGCGATGAAGATGGAGAACTCAATCCTCGCTGAGCGCGCAGGAACCGTCAGCGAGATCAGGGTAAAGCCTGGCGACACCGTGGGTACTGGTGACGTGGTCGCCACCATCGCTTAATCATCACTCCGGTCGCGGAAGGAGCACCATGTCACACGGAGACAACGAACGCAAGGCAATTCGATCAGCAGCAGAACGCAACTACGGTCGAGCTTATGACCTCTCACATCGTATTCATGCAAACCCTGAATTGGCATTTCACGAAGAGAAGGCCGCCACCTGGCTCACCAACGAGCTCAGTACATCTGGGTTCACGGCCACAAAAGGTATCGGTGGTCTCGACACCGCCGTCATCGCTGAGGCCGGAAGTGGCGACCTTATCGTGACCATCTGCGCCGAGTACGATGCACTTCCCCATATCGGACACGCCTGTGGTCACAACATTATCGCAGCCAGTGCCTTCCTCGCCGCCACCTCACTCGTGGACCTCGTCGATGATCTCGGAATCACGCTGCGCGTCATTGGAACTCCTGCCGAGGAGGGCGGCGGCGGTAAGATCATCCTCCTCGATCAGGGGATCTTCACCGGTACGCACCTAGCTATGATGTTGCATCCGGCACCGATGGAGGCTGACCGAATGCATGTGCAAGCAGCGCGCCACTTCCGCGTCACCTACCAGGGGCGAGACTCCCACGCTGCGGCCGCACCTCAGCTTGGCATCAACGCACTTGATGCGATGACAATCGCCCAGACCTCTATCGGGCTTCTACGTCAACACATCCTGGCCGATGACCGCATCCACGGCATCATCACGAAGGGGGGAGATGCCCCAAACATCATTCCGTCCCTTGTTGAGGGGGAATTTCTGACGCGCTCTGCAACACTGGAGGAGCTTGCGCATCTCGCTCCTCGTGTCGATCGCTGCTTCGAGGCTGGAGCCTTGGCTACTGGTGCCACCTGCACCATCACCGACCGCGGACCCACCTACTCCCATCTGGTAACCGACGAGGAGTTGGCCACTATCTACGTGGAGGAAGCCACCCAAGTCGGCCGTACCTTTCAGACCGACCAACAGCCACTATCGGCCTCCACCGACATGGGTAATATCTCACTTGAAGTCGCTACCATTCATCCTCTGATCAACATCAACTCATGGCCGGCCGTCAACCACCAACCCGAGTTCACTGAGGCGGCGAAGTCGCCGGAGGCAGATAGGGCAATGTTTGAAGGAGGCATGGCGCTGGCTATGACCGCGATGACCGCCGCGCTCACCCACAGCACCAGAGAACGACTCCTCGCTCACCCTTGCCGGTAGGCGACGCCAAGTGTGCTCCTCGAGAGGCCTTTAAGAATGGAGTTCGACGCAGTACTACGACGGCGACGGATGCACCGTTCCTTCACTGAAGAACCCGTCCATATCGAGGAGGTCAACGCTCTTTGCGAGGCGGCGCTTCGTGCACCTTCGGCTGGCTTCACCCAGGGTACCGAGTTGGTGATCGTACGAGACCCGCAACGCATTCGCACCATCCTGGAACTGATCACCACGCAAGACTGGTTGACGAACGCTGTTAACCACCAAGGACTGCGTCACAGCCAAGTGTTGATCTTCCCAATCATCAACCAACAGGCGTATCTCGCACGATACGCAGAACCCGACAAAGCGCAATCCGGCATGGCGACCGAGGATGGTTGGCCTCAGCCTTATTGGCTGGTCGATGCAAGTTTTGCCACCATGCAACTGCTCCTAAAGGTCGTGGATCTTGGTCTCGGCGCAAGTTTCATGGGCATCTACTACGGCGCTGAGGAGCTGCGCACATTGCTAGCTCTGCCTGACGGGCACCATCCGCTCGGCATTCTCTGCATTGGACACCCCAGCAACTCCCGTCTCACGGGCTCACCGAGTCGTCGTCAGCGCCGGGCCGCGGAAACGCTAATGCATTTCGAGCAGTGGTAACATGATCGAGGGAGGCAATGTACGCTCTATGTCTAACTTACGAGAGCTACTGGCGAATGCACGAGCGCAGATCGACGAAGTTGAGCCCGTAACACTGCAGACGAAGCTCGGTGATGATTGGGTTCTTCTCGATGTACGTGAACCCGAGGAGTTCAGCCAGGGCACCATCCCCGGGAGTATTCTGCTACCCCGTGGCAACCTAGAACTGCAGATCGAAACGGTCATTCCAGACAAGAGGACCCCAATCGTGGTGTACTGCGCCGCGGGCGTGCGCAGTATCCTCGCTGCGTATACCTTGGGGCAACTCGGTTATACGAACGTCGCTTCACTCTCCGGGGGTTTTGAAGCATGGAAAGACCAGGGAGGACTCTGGCAGGTGCCACAACGGCTCGGTGATGCGCAGCGCCGTCGTTACCATCGCCACCTCCTGCTACCAGAGGTCGGTGAAGAGGGCCAACGGAAGTTGCTCGACTCCAAGGTCCTGCTGTTAGGAGCTGGAGGCCTCGGGTCGCCGATCATCTTGTACCTCGCCGCAGCGGGGGTGGGAACCCTTGGCATTCTCGACATGGACGAGGTCGATCTGTCAAACCTCCAGCGTCAAATTATTCATACCACAGATTCGATTGGAAAACGTAAGGTCGACTCCGCCAGTGCGGCTGTCCGTGCCTTGAACCCTGATATCGACGTCATTACCTATGACTGTCGTCTCGATGCAACAAATATCGCCTCCATCATCGCTGACTACGATCTGATCGTCGATGGTACCGATAACTTTGCAACACGCTACCTGATCAACGATGCAGCGATCGTTGCGCGGCTTCCAGTGGTGCACGGCTCCATCTATCGCTTCGAGGGTCAGGTCACTGTTTTTGCGCCACCAAAAGGACCGTGTTATCGATGCTTCCAACCGACCCCCCCTCCGAGTGAACTCGCACCTTCATGCTCTGAAGCGGGCGTCTTGGGCGTCCTGCCGGGCATTATCGGGTCTCTCCAGGCCACAGAGACGCTCAAGCTCCTCCTCGGGATCGGTGACACGCTCGTTGGGCGCTTGCTCACCTACGACGCGTTGACCCAATCGTTACACACCTACCGTCTTGGGCGTAATCCCAACTGTCCAAGCTGCGGAGACCGACCATCCGGCCTGGTCAATCACCAGAACATGGAGGCAGTGTAGCATCGAGACTCCCAACCATCAAACTCTTCACTCACCAAACTCGATCTCAGACGATGCAAGTAGGATGGCAAGGGTGACCACAAGACAGACCGACTCTGAGATACCCATCGAACCCTTCTATTCTCCCGCGAACACCTCGGTGAACTATGCGAGTGATCTTGGTGATCCAGGTACCTTTCCGTTTACCCGTGGAATTTATCCCGAGATGTATCGCCAGCGCAACTGGACCATGCGACAGTATGCCGGTTTTGGGACCGCTGAGGCCACCAACGAACGCTTTCGATTCCTGCTCGCCAACGGCCAAACAGGGTTGTCTTGCGCCTTCGATCTGCCGACACAGATGGGCTATGACGCCGATCACCCCCGAGCCGATGGAGAGGTGGGTCGAGTCGGCGTGGCAATCTCCTCCATTGAGGACATGCATCGACTTTTGCAGGGCATTCCACTCGACAAAGTCACGACCTCCATGACCATCAACGCCACCGCTTCCACCCTGCTGCTCCTCTACCAGCTAGTCGCAGAGGAGAACAACGTCGATCCCTCGGCCATTGGGGGAACGATCCAAAATGATATTCTGAAAGAATATGCCGCTCGCGGTACCTACATCTATCCTCCTCGCCCAAGCATGCGCATCATCACTGACATCTTCGCGTACTGCCAACGGGAACTTCCCCACTTCAATACCATCTCCATCTCGGGCTATCACATCCGTGAAGCGGGCTCCACCGCAGCACAAGAGCTTGCCTTCACCATTGCCAACGGCATCGCCTACGTCGAAGCCGCTCTGGCCGCTGGACTGGCAGTCGATGATTTTGCGCCGCGACTCAGCTTCTTCTGGAACGCCCATAACAATCTCTTCGAGGAGGTTGCCAAGTTTCGGGCTGCTCGACGGCTCTGGGCCCATATCATGCAAGAACGCTTCCATGCTCAAGATCCACGATCCCTGCTCATGCGTTTCCATACCCAGACCGGCGGCTCAACCCTGACAGCACAGCAACCAGAGGTGAACCTCGTGCGAGTCTCAGTCCAAGCGTTAGCGGCCGCCCTCGGGGGCACACAGTCGCTGCACACTAACGGTTATGACGAGGCCCTCGGTTTGCCAACCGAAAAGGCGGCCAAACTCGCGCTCAGGACACAGCAAGTGATCGCCTATGAGACGGGGGTAACCGACACGGTCGATCCACTCGCAGGTTCCTATTACGTCGAGTCGCTCACCAGTTCGCTCGAAGCAAAGGCACGCGAATACCTCGAGGAGATCGATGGACGTGGAGGTGCGGTCGCAGCCATCGAAAACGGGTACATCCAACAGGAGATCGAACGTGCCGCCTATGCCTACACCAAGGCCGTTGATGCTGGCGAAAAAGTGATCGTTGGAGTGAACCGCTTCGTCGATAAGCAGGAGTCGAGTCCAGAGGTCTTCCCGATTGATCCAGCGCTACAGAGACAGCAGATACAGGAGATCCGCGAGTTGCGCCGCCGCCGTGATCAAGGGACCGTCGATCGGGCACTCACCGAACTCAAAGTGGCCGCTCGTGGAACCGACAACGTCTGTTACCCGATGAAGCGTGCCTTAGCGGCGCGCGCTACCTTGGGCGAGGTCGCCGATACGTTGCGCGACGTATTCGGAACGTTTTCTCCTATTTGATTTTGATATATTCTATGCTATACTGATGTAAGAGAAGACCAAGGAGGGTCGTTATGGGTCAGGAAGGTCCACGTCCAGAATTCCTCACTGTGTGCCGTTGGGAGGTCCCACACCGTCAAGAGCAGTGGTGGCCGATCACATCAGAGTACGTGCAGCTGCTCTGGCTGCCGATACTTGGTCCATCCTGCATTGTGCTCTTGCAGCGCCTAGACCTGCTGATCGGGGAGGCGAAACAGGTCAGAACCTCCACCGAGGAGCTCGCTCGATCGCTCGGGCTCGGCCATACCCCACACCGAGGTTCGCTGCTGGACCGCAGTATCGATCGTTGCTGCGATTTCCGCGTGCTCCGTGAACTCATTCCAGGGCTCATCGAGGTGCCGCGCGAGCTACCTCCTCTGAGCAGCCGACAGCTCAAACGACTGCCAGAGAGCCTCCAAGTCGTCGCACATGCGCAGCCTGAACTCCAACGTTATCGCAACGAGACCGAACGAAGAGGTCGACTACATCAACTCACCGCCACACTAGCCAACCTAGGTGCAACGGACGACGAGATCAGCGACCAACTCCTTCGGCTCGGTTACCCGCCTGAACGTTCCACGGCCTCTAGTCGTGCGTACCCTGTAACCAGCGGATAAAGGTCACTACACCAAATCCTGTCGCTCCTGCTCGTATCCAGCCGTGATCGGTCTCGGCTCGCGAGGGTCCGGCGATATCGAGGTGTGCCCACCGTGCGTCTGGCACGAAACGCTGAAGAAGAAGAGCCGCTGCGATGGCACCACCACCGCGCTTGCCAATGTTCTTCATATCCGCCACCTCCGAGGCGATCAACTTCTCGTAGCTCGAAGGGAGAGGCAGTCGCCAGTTGGGCTCAACGGCCTCTTCTCCAGCGGTATGAAGTGCATCGAGAAGCAACTCGTCGTTGCCCATCAGTCCTGCGACCTCTTCACCTAATGCGACGACACAAGCGCCGGTGAGTGTCGCGATATCGACGATCTCATCGTTGCCGTCCTCCAGGGCAAGTGTCAGACCATCAGCCAAGACAAGGCGTCCCTCTGCATCGGTGTTCAAAACTTCAATCGTACGTCCCGAACGCGTAACCAAGACATCGCCCGGCTTTTGGGCACTGCCAGAGGGCATATTCTCAGTCATCATGAGATAACCATTGACCTCATGCGACACACCGAGCGCACCCAAAGTCGACATCGCGGCGAGCACCGCGGCGGCGCCACCCATGTCCGTCTTCATGGTCATCATCCCCTCACCAGATTTGAGTGAGAGGCCCCCTGAGTCAAAGGTGATGCCCTTCCCTACGAGTCCGATCTTCTTTCCAGCCGTCTGCTGAGGGCGATAGGTCAGTTTGATGGCACGCGGAGGCTCCACCGACCCACGAGCCACCCCAAGGAGGCCGCCCAATCGCTCCTCCTCACAGGTCTGCTCGTCCCATACGCGAATCTCAAGGCCAGAGCGAGCCGCAACATCGCTCGCCATGCGTGCAAACGCTGTCGGGGTCAAGCGCGATGGTGGTTCGTTCACTAGATCGCGAGCCAACGCCACCGCCTCAGCGATCACTGACGCCCGCTCCACTGCAGCGCCCTCAGCTTCGTGGCCAAGCACGACAACCTGAGTACAGACAGAGGATTCGGTATCCTCACGGGTTCGATAGGTATCGAAACGATACCCAGCCAGCAACATGCCGATGGTAAGTTCTTCAATTTGGGTCTCGTTCAAAGCGGGCAGGGTCAGCGCTACCTCAGGAAAATGAGCGCGTGACGCCTCGTCGACCACCGCCGCCCCCAGAGCACGAAGCTGTTCGGCGGTCGCCTCAGCGACGACGCCGAAGTGATACTGCAGTGCACCATCTACAACAGTTGGCTGCATCCGAGTTGTGTGCTCACCCTCGACAATACGAACGTCGACAGCACCAGCACTTGCCTTTTGCGCAATCGAAACCGATGTCTTTAAACTCACTCCATCCTCCTTGGGATCCACGTTCTTGAACAAGTCTGTCCTCTTGCACCCTAGGCGTTCTGAGCTCCTCGCGCGGTCAGCGACACGCCCTCACTCCATCGAGCCAACGTCCAGACAAGATCAGAGAGCCTGTTCAGGTACATCTGCACCAGAGAGTCTGGAGCCTCCTCAACGAAGGCGACGCTGTGTCGTTCTGCCCGACGGACAACCGTGCGTGCAACATCCAAAAACGCCGCAGTCACCTCCTCACCCGGGACGACAAACTCCTTTGGTGGTTGAAAACGCAGAGAAATCTGGTCAATGAGTTCCTCTAAGTGTGTCACCATGTCACGAGTCACCAGTGTTGTACCCGGTTTGAGATGATCGCGTTTGCTAGCCTGAGTCGCTACCTCCGCCATCAGTATCCAAAGATCGAGTTCGAGGTCCCGGCAGATTGACGCGAGTTCCCCGGTGGCATGGGCCCGAACAAGACCGAGATGGGCCTGAGCTTCATCAACTGCACCATTGAGCTCGACCTGGGGTGAATTTTTCGGGACCCTCCCGCCATAGAGCAACCCAGTGGTTCCTTTGTCCCCTGTCTTGGTGTAGATCTTCACATCATTCCCTTCGAAAAACGCAGCTCAGCACCTACTAGCCTATTAGACATGCTCGACTACGCCCGGCTAGTTCAAGAACAGATCGTCATCTTTGACGGCGCGACTGGCACCAACCTACAGCTCCGCGAACTCACTGCCGACGACTTCGGCGGCGAGCATCTCGAGGGCTGCAACGAGGTGCTCGTGCGCACAAAACCAGAGGTCATCGAGCAGCTTCATGCCTCATTTCTTGAGGTCGGCGTGGACGTGATTGAGACCGACAGCTTTGGATCCCTGTCGCCAGTCTTAGCTGAATACGGGCTCGCATCACAGGCCCGTGAACTGAATGAAACCGCAGCTCGGTTAGCCGTCCGAGTGGCCAGAGACTTCTCAACACCCAACCATCCACGCTACGTTGCTGGCAGCATGGGCCCAGGAACCAAACTTCCGACGCTCGGACAGATTGAGTTCGAGACACTCGTCGATGCCTACCATACCCAGGCGGCAGGTTTGATCGCCGGCGGCGTTGACCTCTTACTTATTGAGACCGTCTATGACATACTCTCGGCAAAGGCTGCAATGATCGGTGCTCGCCTGGCAATGCAGAGTGAGGGTCGTACGCTGCCGATACAGCTCCAAGTAACGATCGAGCTCACCGGCCGCATGCTTCCTGGAACTGAGATCGGTGCTGCCCTCTCTTCGCTCAGCGCCATGCAACCGACCGTCTTTGGCATCAACTGCGCCACCGGTCCTACAGAGATGAGTGAGCATCTCCGATATTTGGCGGAGCGCAGCCCTTTACCGATCTCCTGTCTACCCAATGCTGGACTCCCATCGGTCAAAGACGGCAAGATGCACTACGATCTCACGCCGGACCAGCTGGCCACCTCCCTGCGTCGCTTCGTACACGATTTTGGCGTTACTGTCATCGGCGGATGCTGTGGCACCACACCTGACCACCTCAAGGCGGTGGTGGAGGCCTGCCGAGATCTCACACCAGAACCACGCCAACCAAGCCTGGAACCCGAGGTTGCGTCGTTGTACTCCCCTGTCTCCTTGCGTCAGGACACCTCCCTACTGAACGTCGGCGAACGAACGAATGCCAACGGCTCGAAACGCTTTCGTGAGGCTCTTCTTGCAGCTGATTACGATACCTGTGTGGCGATGGCCCAAGAACAGGTTCGCGACGGTGCCCACCTTATCGACCTCTGCGTTGACTATACCGGTGAAGACGGTGTGCACAACATGGGGGAGCTGAGTGCACGCCTCGCCACTGCAGCAACTCTACCTATCATGCTTGACTCCACCGAGGCAGAGGTAATCGAAGTCGCGTTGACCCATCTCGGTGGAAGAACGATTCTGAACTCCGTCAACCTCGAAGAAGGCGATGCCCCTGGATCGCGTCTCGACAAATTTCTCACCCTCGCGCAGCGCTTCGGAGCCGCAGTAGTGGCGACCTGCATTGACGAGGAGGGGCAAGCACGAACACCTGAGTGGAAACTCAAAGCCGCCACCTCTATCGCCAATATCGCGATAGATCGGTATGGGCTCCAACCTGCCGATCTCATCTTCGACCCACTCGTGCTCCCCATTACGACTGGGATGGAAGAGTCCCGCCAAGATGCCAAAGCCACCATCGAAGGTATCCGGCTCATCCATGAGGCCTTCCCTGAATCGCACATCATCATCGGCTTATCCAACGTATCGTTTGGCCTGAAAGCTGCGGCCCGAGAAGTACTGAACTCCGTTTTTCTCGAAGAATGTCGGCTCAATGGACTCAGTATGGCAATTTTACACCCTTCAAAGATCATCCCTCTGGCAAAGATTCCCGAAGAGATCACAACAGTCTGCCTTGACCTCATCTATGACCGTCGCCGAGATGGCTATGATCCGCTGTCGCGACTCATTGACCTATTTGAATCCGCAGAAAGCCTCAAGGAAACTGGACCTCCGTTAGAGTCGCTCCCCGTCGATGAGCGCCTCTACCGCCGCATCGTTGACGGGAATCGAGTCGGTCTTGAAACCGACCTCCGGCAAGCACTCGACGGGGGATCGGCACCACTTGCGATCGTCAACGACATCCTTCTCGCGGCCATGGCCGAGGTCGGCGACCTCTTCGGTTCAGGGCAGATGCAGCTACCTTTTGTCCTCGCTTCGGCTGAGACCATGAAACAGGCAGTCGCTTATCTTGAGCCCTTTATGGATCGCGCGGACTCCACCAATCGCGGGACCATTGTACTTGCCACCGTCAAGGGCGACGTGCACGATATCGGCAAGAATCTCGTGGATATCATCCTGACAAACAATGGTTTCCATGTTCACAATCTCGGTATCAAAGTTGCGGTCAATGAACTCATCGAAAAAGCCGTCGAGACGAAGGCGGATGCGATAGGCATGAGTGGATTGCTGGTCAAATCAACGCTCGTCATGCGGGATAATCTTCTCGAACTCAATGCACGGGGTCTGGACCATATCCCAGTCATTCTTGGAGGAGCCGCCCTCACACGATCATTTGTGGAACGCGATCTGCGCGAGATCTACAAGGGAAGAGTCTTCTACGGTAAAGATGCCTTCGAAGGACTTACTGTGCTCGACAAGCTCGTCAAAATCTCCCATGGTGACCTCACTGACGACCAATTCGGTCGCAAGATCAAAGCTTCCTCCGTTAAGCGCATGCGAACCGAAGCGAGCGTTCGTTCCGAAGAACGTACCATTCGCTCCGAAGAGGTACCATTCGATAATCCGGTCTATACCCCTCCGTTTCTCGGCACAAGGGTGGTGAAAGGCGTCCCTCTCGAGGAGATCGCCGCCTATCTCAATGAAACAGCGCTCTTTCGTCATCAGTGGGGCTATCGACCCCAAAATGGAGAATCTGACGCTGAGTTCAAAGAACGGATTCGCCAGCAACTCGCGCTAGAACTCGATCACGCAAAAACGGACCAGATCTTGATTCCCCAGCTCGTCTATGGATACTTCCCCTGCAACTCTGAGGGCAATGACCTGATCATATGGGACCCTTCGGCGCGTGATCGTGAATTGACCCGTTTCCAATTCCCGCGGCAGCCAAATGCACCACATCTATGCATCGCCGATTTCTACCGACCCCGTACAACGCAAGAAGTTGACTACGTCGCCTTTCACGTAGTGACCATGGGTAAACGTGTCAGTGAGGTGGCCCAAGAATACTTCCGCGACAATCGCTACCAAGATTACCTGCATCTCCATGGGCTCGGCGTTGAAATGACCGAAGCTCTCGCGGAGTTGTGGCATGCACGGGTGCGACGCGAATGGGGATTCAGCAGCGAAGACGGACCAACACTAACCGGTCTCTTCAAACAGGCCTACCGCGGTGGGCGCTACTCCTGGGGCTACCCGGCGTGCCCCAATCTCGAAGACAACGAGAAGTTAGTGCAGCTCTTAGAAGCCTCACGGATCGGGGTGACGGTGTCCGAGAACTTCCAACTCGATCCCGAACAGACAACCACCGCCATCATCGCACATCACCCCATGGCGAAATACTTCATCGCATAAGGGATCACACGACAGGACAACAGCATCAATTCTTGCATCAGGTCGCCCCTTGCTCACATCAACCCGAGTACTGGGCCTCACGGCGGCCCCAGAAAGACAACGGAGCAGAGTTGTCTAAAGCACGGCCAATTCCCGAGGCGACTCGTTCAATGCGCGAACACCCTTTTCCTCCAAGATGACGATGTCCTCGATCCGAGCACCATAACGACCTGGAAGATAGATGCCTGGTTCAATTGAGAAAGCGGTGCCCGCTTCCAGGGGCAACACGTTTTCGCTCGACAGGTAGGGATCCTCATGTTCATCGAGTCCAATTCCATGCCCAAGCCGATGAACAAAATACTCTCCATAACCGCCCTCTGCAATCACATTGCGAGCCACGAGATCGGCTTCCCTGCCGGACATGCCCACCCGGATGCTCTCACGGGCCACTGTTTGCGCATGGTACAGCACTTCGTAGAGTTCCCCAAAACCTTCGGGAACTTCACCAACTGCAAATGTCCGTGTGGTATCGGAACAATAACCAGGCTCGCCATCAATCGAGTATGTCCCGCCAAAGTCGAGGACTAACGCATCTCCTGGCATGATAACCCGAGTGGTAGGATCATGGTGTGGCGAAGCAGAATTTGGCCCACTTCCGACAATGGTAAAGTTGACGCTGGTGTGACCCTCTTCTAGCAGAGCCTCACCGATGTCCTTCGCCACCTCGCTCTCTCGGCGATTCGCTACCTTGATCTCGCCCCGAATCAGCCGCTCCGTCACCCGGTCCGCTGCATGAGCCGCAAGCTCGAGCAACTCGATCTCGATTGCATCTTTCTGTCGCCGAAGCGGATTTAGCAATGCGGTCGCTGATCGCAGGCTAGCCCTTGGAGCTCGCTCCATCAGTGGCAGCAGCCATCCAGAGATAAAACGATCATCCACTGCGACAACCTTCGCATCACGAATCATGGATCCGAGGAGCGCAAAGGGATCCTCGCCATCTACCCATGGCACGAGTTCCAGTCCAGGCAATGCCCGAACTCTCGGCGCTTCCAACTTTGGAATCACCAAACGAGTCGACCCGCTGGCATCCATGTAGAGACAGGTAATTCGCTCGAGTGGCATCGCTTGATAGCCGATGAGCCAGGGTAACTCCCTACCCAATGTGATCAGCAATGCATCGACTTCGTTCGCCGCCAGTAGCTGTCGGGTCCGCTCCTGGCGTCCTTGATACGCAGCCTCAAACTGAGAAGGTTCAATCATGCCATCGCCTCAACGGCAGCATCGGACCCTTGACGTGCGTGATAGGAGGACCTCGCTAGCGGCGACGCCTCCACATAACGGAAGCCCAGACTCTTCGCATACTCACGCAACTCGACAAACTCCTCAGGGTGGTAGTAGCGAGAGACCGGCAAGTGATCTCGCGTCGGCCGAAGATACTGTCCTACCGTTAAAATATCTACACCTACCGACCGTATATCACGCATCACTGACTTGAGTTCGGGAATCGACTCGCCCATTCCGACGATGAGACCCGATTTTGTCGTCAAGCCGAACTCCTTCGCCCGTGCCAGTACCGTCAAAGAACGTACATAGTTCGCAGAGGGACGGACGGCACGGTGCAATCGCAATGCTGTCTCTAGATTGTGATTCAATACATCAGGTCGAGCCTCCAGGACCGTCTCAAGCGATGCATGGTCACCCTTAAAGTCAGGGATGAGGACCTCAACCGAACAGGCAGGATTGAGCTCGCGAATCGCATGAATCGTCTCTGCAAAGGCACCAGAGCCCCCATCTTGAAGATCATCACGGGCCACCGCAGTAACAACCGCAAAGGAGAGCTTCAAGGCTGCGACCGCTTGCGCAACCCGATTGGGCTCTGTCGCATCGAGTGGCAGCGGCTTTGAGGTATCAACGAGACAGAAGCCACAGGCGCGCGTGCAACGTTCACCGTTGATCATGAACGTCGCAGTACCATCCTTCCAACACTCATAGATGTTTGGACAACCCGCCTCTTCACACACCGTTACAAGATTCAAATCCCGCACAAGATGCTGCAACGACCGATACTCCGTACCAAGGTTCACCTCGCTGCGCACCCATTCAGGCTTTCGTGAGACATATGGGACAGCGGACTCAAAGGAGAAGCCCGCCTTCGCCAAACGCTTGTTCAGCCGAGAGGTGAGCGCGCTCTGTGTTCGTGCTCCTTCTTGTGCAACGGCTACCTGAGAGGCGTCATCCACACCCTGATAGTCAAGCTGATCGAACGCGAAGCAGGAAGCAAACTCCTTCGCGTAGGCACGAGCTACCTCACGCAAAGATGCATGGACACCTTCGGCCTCCATTGAGGTGACTGCCTTATCAGAGATACCGCATGGAACAATATGTTCGAACATAGACAGATCAGTATGTACGTTCAAGGCAAAACCATGCATTGACCGTCCACGGCTTAACTTCACCCCAATGGCAGCGATCTTGCGAGGAGCGTCAACCGGACCAACCCACACCCCCGGGAACTCCTTAAGTGTAAAGGCCTCGATCCCGTAAGAGGCAAGCAGTGCGATGATCGATGCCTCGAGTGTGTGGACATACTGCGGGGTCGAATCTGGACCGAACGGGACGTCGATGATGGGGTAACCTACCAGCTGCCCCGGACCGTGATACGTGATGTCACCACCGCGGTCTGTCCAACAAGAAGTTGCGTTCACCGTAGCAGGATCAACCAAAAGATGGGCAGGATCTGTCCGAACACCCATCGTATACACGTGGGGATGTTCGAGCAGCAAGAGATGCGAACTCGTCCCCTCGCGGAGTCTCTGTTGAAATACCAACGCGTCCTCGTAACCAACGCGTCCTAACCAACGAGCCCCTAACTCTGGTCGGCTCTCTACCATCAAAGCTCCTGCTCCCAATTCCATGTCTCGATCACCTGCTTGAGTTTGGCGAGGAACGCTGCTGCGTAAGCCCCATCGACCGCTCGATGATCAAAGTTCAGTGTTAACATCCCAACCGAATGGATTCCAATCGACTCATTACCTTCACCATCGACGATCACGACCGGCTTGCGAGCAATACCGTCAGTCGCCAGAATAACCACCTGAGGTTGGTTGATAATTGCGCCTGTCATGAAGGTACCAAACGGACCCGGATTGGTTATCGTAAAGGTGCCGCCAGCGATATCGTCGGCAGCTAGGCGTCGGGTACGGGCACGGGAAGCGAGATCATGGATCTCTCGAGCGATTCCGGTCAACCGCTTCCCATCAGCGCCATGGATTACCGGGGCAATTAAACCCTCCAAATTAAGATCGACTGCAATAGACAAGTTAATATCTCGATGGACCACTAGCGAATCGCCCAACACGGATGCATTGACATTGGGGTAGGCCCTTACCGACTCAACTACTGCTCGAGCGATAAATGGAAGGTACGTCAGGCTAAAGCCCTCCTCGGCCTTAAAGTCAGAACCAGCAGCTCGACGAACACGCTCGACCCGTTCAAAGTCAACCTCGATCGACATTAGCGTATGCGCTGAAACCGCCTTCGAATGAATCATGTGTTCAGCGGTCCGACGACGAATATTGGTAAACGGAACGACATAATCCCGTGAACCCGGCTCAATATCCGGACCAGAGTAGGCTACGGGCGCCTCTTCCCTACGAACAGGAGTCGACGAAGATCGCTGTGGAGCTGGGGCAGGGGCCGGCTGTGGAGCTGAGGCTGGCTGTGGGGCCGGGGCCTGTGCTCCTGCACGCGACTGTTCTGCCAAGCGATCAAGAATCGATAACACATCAGATCGAGTAATGCGCCCACCAACGCCTGTCCCTTGAATTGACGCTGGGTCAAGGTTATTTTCTTCGATGAGATGGCGTACAACCGGCGACAGAACCAAATCACCGTACTCCTTACTCGGCTGTGGGGCCGGGGCCGGCTGTGGAGCTGGGGCCGGCTGTGGAGCCGGGGCAGGCTGTGGGGCCGGGGCTGGTTGTGGAGCTGGGGTCGGGGCAGGCTGTGGAGCTGGGGCCGGGGCCGGCTGTGGAGTTGGGGCCGGCTGTGGGGCCGGGGCTGGTTGTGGAGCTGGGGCCGGGGCCGGCTGTGGAGCTGGGGCTGGGGCCGAACCTGCATCTCCCACCCTCGCAACCACAGTACCTACAGCAACGGTTTCCCCTTCTGGTACTACAAGCTCACTCACCACTCCTGATGCGGTGGCCGGAACCTCAGAATCCACCTTGTCTGTAGAAACCTCAAAGAGGGGTTGGTCGATCTCAACTGTATCGCCAACCTGCACCAACCACTTCGTGATAGTACCCTCGGTAACGGTCTCTCCCAACTGTGGCATAATTACATCAGCCAACGTGCAAACTCCTTCCAGTAAGTGCAAAAACTGTCTCTCCGAACGCCTCCGAAAGGGTCGGATGTGGTTGAATAAAATACGCCAGCTCTTCGGCACTTGCTTCCCAGTTCACCGCTAGGTAGCCCGGTGAAAGCAGTTCTGTTGCCCAAGGGCCAACAATGTGGACACCTAAAATTTGATGGGTCGCTCGATCTGCAACCACTTTTACGAAGCCGTCCACCTCGCCGATGATGCGCGCACGCGAGTTTCCACCAAGTGGATCCTTCTTCACGATCGGGTCGTATCCCCGATCTTTAGCCTGCTCCTCCGTTAGTCCGGCAAAGGCGATCTCGGGATGGGTATAAATACACCAGGGAACTCTGGAATAATCAACCGGAGCAGACCTCTCGCCAAGTATTGTCTTGATTACCGCAACCCCTTCGGCAAAACCCACGTGTGCAAGCTGAGCGGTGTCAATCAAATCGCCAATGGCATAGACGCCTGGTTCCGACGTTTCATAGTTTTCGTCAACCTCGACAAAGCCTCTCTCGGACACCGAAACCGCGGATCTACCCTGAAATATGCCCTCAGAATTGGGGCGCCTACCGACCGCAACAACAATTTGGTTGACCACCAACGAGCTGCCATCTGCTAACGTCAGGGTGGTTTCTTTACCATCGGGACTGTGTCCGGTGACTCCAACACCAGTGCGAATCGCGATTCCACGCTTCTTGAACGAGCGTATCATCACGTCGACAAGATCCTGATCGACACCTGGCAACAACCGTGGCAGTGCCTCAACGATCGTAACCTTGCTGCCTAGGTCAGCCATTAACGAGGCGAACTCACAACCAATAACCCCACCGCCGACGATGGCTACTGACTTAGGAAGCTCCTCCAACAACAAGACTTCGTCGGAGGTCAGAACGTAACGGCCATCGACCTCAAAACCGGGGATGACACGTGGACGCGACCCTGTTGAGATGATGACCTTGTCGCCAACGAGCTTCTCCCCTGTCGATACCGAGATACGCCCATCACCTTCATAGGCACCGTCACCCGCATACGTCACGATCCCACGGCTCCTCATGAGGCCAGCCAACCCACCCGTCAACTTGTCCACTACCGCTTGCTTGCGTTTTTGCGAGATGGCAAAATCCACAACCGGGTCGCTGACAGCAATCCCGAACTCAGCCGATCCACGAATAGAGCGGTAGACCGCGGCCGTCTCCAGATACTCCTTGGCGGGCACGCAACCACGCTGCAGGCACGTACCACCAACTCGATCGCGCTCTACGATACCGATCTTGAGGCCCGCCGACGCACCGTAAAGCGCTGCCGCATAACCAGCTGGCCCTGCACCCAGAATCACCACATCAAAAGCTTGCTCTTCGCTCAACGCCGTTCCTTCCTTGCACCGTCCCCCTACTAGTTTTAGTAGAAATTACGCCTGGTTAATAAATTGGAGGACCACTGGATGGATTCCTCATGGCCACATTCGCTGGGCAACCTCAGCCAGGTCAAGGTAGTCATCCTCTGAAAGAATCAAGTCAGCGGCTTGAGCATTCGACCTCAGCTGTTCAACCGAGGACGCACCAGGAATCGCTACCACAGATTCGTGAGACAACACCCAGGCTAACGCAACCTGAGCAATTGTCGCGTCATAACTTCGCGCCACACGTTCCATCACTTGGCGTACCGGCCTGAACGCTAACAACGTACGGTCACCAAACTCCCGTTTCAGCCGCCGGAGGTTTGTCGGCTTATTGTCAATATCGTAACGTCCAGATAATAGTCCCTGCTCAAGTGGTGAGTACGCGATAACCAGTCGATCATTTGCTGTCGCCCAAGGGATCATCTCGCGCACTGGTCTCCGCGTGAAAAGTGACAGATGGACTTGATTCGTCCACAGCGGAAAGCTTACCGAATCCTGTGTGCGCCGCCATGCTCCCAGTGAGTAGTTGGACAACCCAAGCATTCGAATATCGCCCGCATGGAGCATTGGCTCGAACTCTGCCACTTCTGCCCGTAGCGAAAACAATGGATTAGGAAAATGAAGTTGATAGAGATCGATCTCCTCCACCCCCAACCGAGCCGCTGAACGTCGCGCATGCTTCCTTCCTACACCGGGCAGAGGAACGATCGGGGCATACTTCGAGGCGATCAATGCTTGTCGGCGATGGGAACCAAGCGCCTGGCCGAGGATGGTCTCGGAACGACCGAACCCGTACAGTTCGGCGGTATCAAATAAGTTGATACCCAGACTCAGGGCCTCCTCAACAAGTTCGTAAGCGACCCGCTCCGAGTACTCACGACCATAACCCCACTCAGGCGAACCGAATTGCCATGTTCCCAGCCCGACCACGCTGAACCGAATCCCATTGAGCTCTCGATATCTCACCCCTTCAGCCTAGGAGTCACATCCAAAACACCGATCGGGAGTGCTTCGCACAACAAACTACGACACCGAATTCGTGACCGAAGGCAGACCGATGCTCGCCATGGTTATCTGCAGCAGCAACGTCCCCAGTTTCCGACAGGCAATCAACGAGGTGGCATACGAAGCGCACCATCAAGGCGAATGACCTCACCATTGAGGTAGTCGTTGTCGAGGATGGCGAGAACGAGTTTGGCAAACTCAGCCGGGAGTCCAAGTCGCTTCGGGAAGGGGATCGAGGCTCCCAGTGCCGATCGGACCTCCTCGGGCAACATGCCTAAGAGCGGAGTATCCATGATCCCAGGGGCAACAGCAGCTACTCGGATGCCAACACTCGAAAGATCACGTGCTGCAGGGAGCGTCATTCCTACGATACCGCCTTTTGAAGCTGCGTATGCGAGTTGGCCAATCTGACCGTCATAGGCGGCGATAGAGGCGGTATTAACGATTACACCGCGTTGGCCATCGCGAGGGTCGTTTCGCGACAGATATTGCGCACCAAAACGTAGCATGTTGAAGGTTCCCATCAGGTTCACCCGAATCACTCGCTCGAAGCTCGCATAATCATGCGGATTGCCGTTTCGACCAATTGTGCGTTCAGCGATCCCAATGCCTGCGCAACTGACCACCATGCGAAGCACGCCGACTTTAGCGGCCTCAATCATCAGGTCGCTGACAGAAGTCTCCTCAACGACATCAGTCAGCACAAACGTTGCAAGGTCACCGATCTTCCCTGCCGCCTCTCGTCCCGCCTGCTCATTGCGATCCGCCAACACCACATGTGCCCCGGCCTCGGCCAGCGCAGCTGCCGCTGCGAATCCTAAGCCTGATGCTCCGCCGCTGATAACCGCCACTTCTCCTCGAATATCCATACCGCCACCCTAGTCGAGGCTCAACGGCTGCCTCAAATCAGTCAACCCGATAGGAACGCGGACAGCGAATTTATCGAAAGCGATTCGCTGCTTCCTGGGCAAGTGCGTCCACTCTGTTGTTGTGTGGATCCCTGCTGTGACCCTTCACCCACTCAAAGGTGACACTCCGACCAGCATGCAACGCTTCAGCGAGCAGTGGTCGCCAGAGATCACTATTGGCCACCGCATCACCCTTGCTGGTCTTAAAGCCATTCACTTCCCACTTCTTCCACCATGACTGACGAAAGCAATTGACCACATACGTGGAGTCGGATCGGATCGTGAGATCACCGGCATGGGACTCAAGTGCATGCAAGACCGCCGCGAGCTCCATCCGCTGATTGGTGGTCAAAGCCTCCCCACCTGAATCGTAGGCCAGCGAAGTCGGTTCAAACCAAGCCCAGCCCCCGGGACCTGGATTTCCTTTGCACGCACCGTCCGTGTACACCAACAACGCCATGCGAATTACTCCCCCTAAGGTTGCTCTTTGCCGGGTGTCAGTGTACCAGGTGGAAGTCTTCGCCAAAAGCTGCAAGAATAGTAGATGTGATTATCGACGGCTTTGCACATCAGATTCCAGACATCGACCCAGAAGAGACAGCAGAGTGGGTAGAGTCATTCGGCTCGCTCGTGGATGGACGCGGCAAGCAGCGCGCCACCTTCCTCCTGATGAAGCTGCTAGAAGCCGCAAGGGAGAGGCAGGTGGGCTTCCCTGCGACGGTCTCGACCCCTTATATCAACACGATCGCGCCCGAAAACGAACCCTGGTTTCCAGGAGACGAACAGGTTGAACGGCGCATTCGAGCCTTTATCCGCTGGAACGCCGCTGCTATGGTGACGCGGGCCAATCACCTCGCGGATGGTATCGGTGGCCATCTATCGACTTATGCGAGTTCGGCCTCACTCTACGAAGTGGGCTTCAACCACTTCTTCCGCGGCAAGGACAACGGGTCTCCAGGTGATTTTGTCTACTTCCAAGGGCACGGCTCACCGGGTATCTATTCACGGGCCTTCTTGGAGGGTCGTCTTAGCGAAGACCAACTCGACCATTTTCGCATGGAGGTAGATGGCCTTGGAATCCCCTCCTATCCCCATCCTCGCCTTATGCCCGAGTTTTGGGAGTTCCCAACTGTTTCGATGGGGTTGGGTCCGATCCAATCGATCTACCATGCCCTTTTTAATCGCTATATGAATGATCGGCACCTCGCCAGTACGACCGAGAGTCGGATATGGGGGTTTGTCGGCGATGGTGAATTCGACGAGCCGGAGACCAGCGGAGCCTTGTCGCTAGCGGGACGCGAGCATCTGGATAATCTGATTTGGGTCGTCAACTGTAACCTGCAACGTCTAGATGGTCCTGTGCGCGGCAATGGCAAGATCATCCAGGAGCTCGAAGCCACCTTCCGAGGAGCCGGGTGGAACGTCATCAAGGTGGTCTGGGGTTCGAAGTGGGACGAGCTGTTGGCCAGAGACACCGATGGGGTCCTCCTCAACAAGATGAACACCACCCCTGACGGAGACTTTCAAAAACTCGCCACGGAGTCCGGTGCCTACATTCGGGAACATTTCTTCGGGCCAGACCCACGGCTGCGTGCACTGGTGGACCACTTAACCGATGAGGACCTCCAGCAGCTGCCACGAGGAGGGCATGATTACCGTAAACTTTATGCGGCCTATCATGCCGCCGTTAACCACCACGGTTCACCAACCGCGATCCTCGCTCACACGGTCAAAGGCTGGACGCTAGGGCCTGATATCGAGGCACGTAACTCGACGCACCAGATCAAAAAAATGACGGATGAACAGCTGCGCCAGTTCCGAGACCGTCTCCATCTTAACGACATCATCACCGACGAGATGTTGGAAGCTCCTGAGCCTCCGTACATCCGATTGCCAGAGGGGTCGATCGAGGCTGCCTACCTCAGCTCACGCCGCAAGCAACTCGGAGGCTCATTGCCGCGCCGTATGAATAGAAGCGCCGAATTGCCAGCACCAAGCGATGATGTCTTTAAGGAGTTCTACCTTGGGTCTGCCAAACAACAGGTCTCTACCACAATGGTCTTCTCCAAACTCCTTCGTAACCTCATGAAAGATCCCCTGGTCGGAACGCGCGTGGTTCCAATCGTGCCTGATGAGGCAAGGACCTTCGGCCTTGAGGCCCTATTCCGCGAGGCAAAAATCTACTCTACGATCGGGCAACGCTACACACCCGTTGATGCGGGACTGCTCCTCTCCTACACCGAAGCCCAGGACGGTCAGATCCTTGAGATGGGTATCACCGAAGATGGGTCAACCGCGATGTTCACCGCCGCTGGCACCTCCTATGCAACGCTTGGGGTGCCCATGATTCCTGTCTATCTCTTCTATTCGATGTTTGGTTTCCAGCGTTCAGGAGATCTCCTGTGGGCGGCATCCGATGCACGCGCGAAGGGCTTTCTCATCGGAGCGACTGCCGGCAGGACTACGTTGATTGGCGAGGGACTACAGCACACCGATGGACACTCCCAGATACTGGCAGCGGTCTATCCAAATGTGCAAGCGTACGATCCGGCCTTTGCGTATGAGATCGCAGCGATTGTCAAGCACGGGATCGCTGACATGTTCGGCCCACATGGCAGAGATGTCATCTACTACCTCACCACCTACAACGAAAACTACGTAATGCCCCCCGTGGACGCGGAGAAAAACCTCGAAGAGCTTGTGGACTCCATCGTTCGTGGTGGATATCTCTTCGCAGCCGGCCACAACCCAGAGGAGCTCTCGCCTATCTCATCTGCGACGCCAAGGGACCGTGCGCGCCACGCCACCCTGTTATTCTCCGGCACAGCACAATCCTCGGTGCGTGCGGCTGCCGATGCTCTCCGGGAGCACTGGAATGTCGTCTGCGATGTCTACTCGATCACCTCATACAAGCGCCTTCGAGAGGATGCCGAAGCCGCCGAACGCTTCGAACGGCTCCACCCCGGCGAAAAGACGGAGTCTCCCTGGGTCTCCCAGCTACTGGCAGGCGCAGAAGGACCAATCGTAGCTACTACCGACTTCGTAAAACTGGTGCCTGATCAGATTCGGCCGTTTGTGCACCAACCTTTCGTCTCTCTTGGAACCGATGGCTTTGGCCGTTCAGACACACGGGAAGCCCTTCGCCGATTCTTCGAGACCGATGAGGGATCGATCGTCGTTGCTACACTTTCAGCGCTATCCAAGCAAGGCGAAGCCAAGCCCGAAGAGGTCGCCGATGCAATGACACACTACAGTGTTGTCTACGAGCACCACGATCCGACCGTCTAACTGAGAGGTACAAGCGCGCTATGAACGGAGATATCTATCTCACGCCTGATCCGGATGCGAACGACTACCTCAAAGAGAACCCCTTTGGGTTGCTGGTTGGCATGTTGCTGGATCAGCAGATCCCCATGGAACGAGCATTTGGTGCCCCGTATCTCTTGCACACAAGACTGCAACAACACTATGGCAAGGCCCTTCACCCGACGACCATTGTGGCACTCGACGAAGAACAGTTGATCGCACTCTTCTCAGAGAAGCCTGCCTTGCATCGCTTTCCTAAGGCGATGGCGGCGAAATGCCACCTTCTTGCCGACCGTATCGTCACAGACTACCATGGCGAGACCGCCGCTATTTGGGAAGAAGCACCATCCGGGGAGGAACTTCTCACCCGATTACAGTCGTTGAACGGCTTTGGAGCCGACAAGGCGAAGATTTTCATGGCGCTGCTTGGCAAGCGCTTCAAAGCAGCTCCAGCCGGCTGGGAACAGGCTTCAGATCCCTTTGGACGAACCAATGAGGTCCGTTCGGTTGCCGATGCCAGCTCTCCCGAGGCGCTCGAACAGATACGGAACTTTAAGGCCAGTATGAAAGCTGCTGCCAAGGCATAGTCTGTTGTTGCCACTGCTACCGGTGCAACATACCCAAAATTGGTCGTCCATGCTTCCGTAACAGGATGGCGCACTGACTATTAATACCAGCGCATACACCGGGGGTGCCCTTGGTGCCCATCCGACTCCTCACGTGACGAGGCGATTCCCCTTGCTGAACCACTCCTACATCCCCTAGCACTCCATCCACTGCATGCAACACGCACCCCCGAGCTCTCTACCAACCTCGCGATCGCACGACGCAAAGAAAACTTCACTTTGCATTGAACGAAACACTGTAGTGGTGCGTACTTGTTCATAGTTGTTTCACAAGAAAGGAAACCACAATGAAGATACGTCCTTCCAGGAAAGCCATGAGAGTTGTCACCCTGGGGATTGGAGCCGGGGCTATGAGCCTTGTACTTCTTCCGCAGACCGCCTTTGCACAGGTGATGCCATCGTCACATCTATTCCCGGAGATGTCGATCCACCAGGTTGCATCGACCAATGCAACCAACGGCGACACCAACCCTTACGGGATCGCCGTCATTCCAAAGACGCTTGGCAACCTTACAGCCGGTGATGTCCTGGTCACTGACTTTAATAGTGCATCGGCTATGGGTGGAGGAACCTCGTTGGTC
>NZ_DAHVNP010000015.1 GCF_027319265.1 Ferrimicrobium sp.
CCCAAGATAACGCTCTGCTAGCTCACAGCTTCGAACCGTATACGATGCTCCGAGCTCCTGGGCGATCTCGGCTGCGCCATGCGACCCGATCCACGCCACCAAGAGCAGGCGCCGAAAGAGGATAAAGGTCCAGATTTCCTGCTCGTCCTCCTCCGGCAGCACAGCGACTGACCGATATCCTTGCAGCCATCGATCGATCAATTCCGGAACCTGCGGGCTATCTTCGAAAAAACTTACAGCGGTTGCGAGGTCGTATAAGTACCAACTAAACCCGCAGTCATCGAAATCGATAACGCTCACGCCAAATGGGGTGACCAACAGGTTGGCGAGCCGAGTATCCGCATGGATGAGGCCATAGCGGTCTGAACTCTTACCGAACAGGAGTAGACGGTTCCTTAGGGTCTCCTCGAGCCGACGGAGAATCCTCTTCTCCTCAATACCAACGCCAAGTCCATCCTGCCAGCGTCCCCACCGGCAATTACTCCCAAAAGCACTATCAAGGTCCCAATGAAAACGACTAAAATGTTTGGGCATCGACCAGTTGCGCGCGTGCTGGTGCATCCGTGCTGTCAGAGAACCGAGCTGCTCGAAACTTTCCAGATCCTGTTCTTGTGGCGCATCACCGTCGAGGAACTCGAACATCACGCATTGACGTTCATTGTCCATTCGGGGTTCCCTGATTGATACGACTCGTCGCCCGTCAATTGATGCGAGCACCTTGGGCGTTCGCACGGATGCCTCAAGTCTCAGAGCTTCCATCCAATCAAGTTCAGACTCGATCTCATGGGTCGTGTGATAGCCCAGACGGTGCACCCGAAGGATAGCCTCCTCCCCAGCGTTGTTCCGGACCAGAAAAGTCGCATTCTCAGAAACGTTGAGTAGCTCAACGGTTGAGCCTTCTCCAAACTCGAATTCCTGAATAGCAGCACGAGCAACTTCCGCCATCCGTTCGATGACATCCCCGCTAGTGGATAAGTCGTGTTCTACCACTCTGACCTCTCACTTATGTTCACGACCCTCAAGATCATTGAGAACTTGTGCAATGCGCGCTTGCGCTATGCGTACGTCATCGGTAGGGCCAGCGATGTAGATTCTGCCCGCCGCTCCGATCATCGACACGTTTACCAACGTTATGTTGGGCGCAGCGCGCTCGGCCTCGTTCGCGGCCACCGCCGCAAACAGTGCAGGAGTCATCTCAACCACCAGCAATGTATCCCCGGGCAACAGCATGGATGCCTCACGGTTGCGATTGATGATCACGGCGTGCTGGTCAGTTACATCCTCAATGACATCGGAATAGAGCACACGAGGCTTCAGTTGGTCTGCTGGGTTTGCTCCAAGTCCATTAAGGATGGCCTGCCCAGCAGCCTCAACATCCGACAGTACAGCACTGTGAACTTCAAGCACTCCGAACTGCCGTTCGACAAAGAGTATTCCGGGTTCAACTGCTGGAACAGCTCGCAACGCAAGGTCGGTCAATCGCTCGATTGCCAGACCTGGGGCAACTTCGACTATGAGCGAATGCTGACCTTCGAACGGCGGGTAACCGCGGGCCCGGGTCGGGGTTGCCATATACGCAGCGAACTGTCGCTGCAGATCCCGAATGAGGAGATAGACGCGAAGGTCAGTCGCACCTGGATCCTGTGATAGCACATGCACTCTCAGTCGGTTTCGGTGGTGTGAAAGTGTCGGCTAACCTCCGCGTGAGGTCGAGGGATTACGTGCACCGAGACCAACTCCCCTACACTCGAGGCTACTTCAGATCCTGCCTCGGTTGCTGCCTTCACAGCACCAACGTCGCCTATGATGGTGACCGCTACGAGCCCATCGCCAACCTCATCTCGACTGACAATCGTTACATTGGCAGCCTTTACCATCGCGTCTGCGGCGGCCAGCGCCGCTACATAACCTTTTGTCTCAATCATCCCAATAGCGCTACTTGACATTCGTATCCTCCTCTATCTATCCGCCAGGGCGGATATCTTTACTTTTCGGCATCTCCGACATCTGTACTGGTCGGACCTGCCGATTGCCGCTCATCGACATGTCCGACGATGAGTGCATCTATTGGTGGCGGCTTTCCAGTGAACCATGCAGCCGCCACCGACCCTTGCGATACCAAAACACGCTCGCCAACGCCACATCCAAGAACGTCAAAAGCAATTACACGACTTCCGTTGGATTCAACCTCCACTTCGAGAAACGCCCCATGGGGAATCTCAGCGAGTCGCCGGGTCGACCAAACATTCCCAACTACTATTGCAATTATCACTTGCGCTCCCTTTCAACGACGACACCGTCAGACCTCGCCCGATCTCGTGCGAGTGGCGTCATTACTGCGTTCTTACCAAGAACAAGCTGTGCGCCCGCGCGAGCTGCATCACGGACCATCGCTTCGGTAACAGCGCCTTGCTCTATCCGGCGGACCGGTGTCGACGCCCCTGTGTGTGGAGCCGAAGCGAGGTGGAAGCGTAGTCTGCCCGTCCGCAAATCCTCTCTATGCTTTGGATTCTCGAACACATGCAGTAGCCGTAACACGAAGTCCCCAAGTTCGGTATCATTACGTATAGTTATCGTTTCAGGACTAGTCGCAACCGCGTCATTACGAACTTCAGAGATCAGAGACGAAGTTTTCTCCTGCGTTGGGGCGACACCAGAAACGGGCGAATCTCCTTTCACCAGCTCATTCGGTAACAATTCAGCGAGTGCCTCTCGCACGAGAGTACGTAGTTCTTCAGTGTTCCACACTGGCTCTGTCATCGCATACCCTCAAGGACACCTAGGGCAGCCTCTGCAGCTTGGCGTACATCAGCCTCGCGTCCGGAGAGATAGACCCTTCCGGTGGCGCCAATCATGCGATAGTCGACCACCTTGATACGAGCGGACTTTTCGGCTTCGTTGGTAGCCAGAATCGCATAAGACGCTGGCTGCATTTCGAGGACGAACAGGGACTCGCCTGGGAGCGTCATTGATCCAATTTTGTTACGGTTGATCAAAAAACAGTGCTGAGGATCGAGCATGGTGATCAACTTGGATGCCAGCACTTGAGGACTAGTCGCATCGCGTGCTGTCGTTCCAAGTTCTTCTAGAACAGCACTGCTAGCAGCACGCACTTCATCGGTCGTACCGTGAATCTCAAGATAACCGAACTGTCGTTCCACGACGAGGACTCCAGCCCGGACATTGGCGTATTTTAAGGCAACATCGGTTAACGGCTCAATATCCAACCCCGGCGCAATCTCAATGATCTGAGCCGCGACATCGCTTCGCGGCAAACTACCACGGATCCAGGTGCCCAGATAGCACATGGTCTGTGGTTGGAGCCGGTCCAAAAAGATAAACGAACGAAGTTCTGCCACTACTATCCCTTCACGATATTCTTGAGTTCTTCAACGATCAGTCGGCGGATCTCTTGACGTAAGTCCTGCGAAGATGCTGACGACGCCACCGCTTGCTGACTACTACCTCCGCCACCAGCCAACAATTGATTGGAGGCCATGGGGTATGGAGGTACCAACCCACGAGGATGCTCCCAAGGGATGAGGCCCGAAAAATTTCCGAATACCTCGCCCTCTGCCGCGTTATACGCAATCCTGGTCCATTGGACAAGATGCTTAGGCTGCAGATTCTCCGTCAGGGAGGAATGCCCATAGAATCCGGTCCCTATGGTCATAGATGGCGCCAGATTGGTCTCGATACCAGCACTACCCAGGCTGTTGCCGACATTCACCACCACTCGAAGGGCAGGTACTGCCGCGCCGTACTCCATTATGGTCTGTGGATCAGTGCTGTGGATAACTGCCGAATGACCTGCGCCAGTGATACGCAAAAGGGCGCTCGCCGCGTCGATGCCTCGTCGTCGCGATTCGACACGAACAAACCCTAACACCGGGCAGAGCTTCTCATGCGCCAAGACCTCTTCTGGCACAATGAGATCGAAAGGTGCTAACAGCACCCGAGTGTTGCCATCCACCCGTATGCCCGCTTCAGTAGCGAGCCACGCAGCGCTTTTGCCCACACACCGCACATCGAACTTACCCTCAGG
>NZ_DAHVNP010000016.1 GCF_027319265.1 Ferrimicrobium sp.
CGACGACGCAACGGCAGCTTCACACCGAGGGGTGTCTTCTTTCGTTCTGAGAACGTGGACCGGGTGAGCGAAGCGGGCTGGGATCAGATCTGGGAAGCAGGGATACGTACAGTCGTTGATCTTCGCCAGCCGAGCGAAAGAGAAGCTGCGATGTTGGATCCCGGCCCGGTTGGCTGACAATACGACAGGTCGATCTAGATGGCTTGGACAACGAGGACTTCCGAAGCAACTACTGGGACAACGGGCTTAAGGGCACGGCGCTCTACTTCCTCCCTCATCTTCAGGCGATGCCAGAGCGCACCGGTGCGGCTCTGTCGGCAATCTTGAATGCTCCACCCGGTGGAGTAATGTTCCACTGCATGTCGGGACGGGATCGCACAGGCATGATCGCGATGCTGTTATTGAGAGCTGTCGATGTCGAAACTGAGGATATCGTTGACGACTACCTGGAGACTGTCCGTCTTGGCGGGTTGCGAGCAGTCTCCGAGAACCAAGACAACGGCGAGAACGCGAGGGAAGAGCTATGTCGCTCCCATGGCACCACGACCGAGAATGTCTTTCGCTCGGTGTTATCGCAACTGCAACTTCCCGCCGTTCTCACCTTGGCCGACCTGAGCGAACCCGACCTGCAAGCCCTGCGTAGTTGGCGGAACACGATCCAGCACTGACTTTCACAGCGGCTGTGGAGCCTAGAACATGGGTAGTGTCAGATGAGTTTGATGAGAAGGTCGTGGAGGACTGGATTGAGCGCCTCCCGTCCAAGCGATTACAGACCATCACACGAATGCAGATGAGTCGGATCCTAGAAGAGGCAGATCGGGAAGCGAGCCTGCAATACAGCCCGAACGTTCGCGCGTGGTCGATTGGCGTGATACTGATTGTGATACGGGATGGGTACCAATATGCTCTCGACGGGGAGCACCCGATGCTTTGCACTACCCATGAACTGCTGATACGGTTGTCCCGTGCCCCACGATTACTTGCGTACCCTAACCTTGGATCAGGAGGTTCCAGGTTCGAGCCCTGGCCCGCCAGCCATAAAAGCCCGGTTCAGGGCCGGTGTTCTCCCTGGAAGCGGGTGCCGATCGCGGTGGGTTCTAGTTCCATCACTATGATTTGCGTAACGATGCTCGTTAGTCGTCATCCATCACTGACTGTCACTTCGATACGCTATCATTGTTTGAGGTCGGTCGATGCTAGCATATGTGTGTGGCCCAAACAAGAACGACCTTCACGCTCGACGAGGAGCTGGCTAAGCTCGCTCGAGAACTCGGCATCAATATTTCTGCAGCTGCTCGTCAAGGAGTAACCGATGCAGTACGTGCCGCCCTGTTGCGAACTGACCGGGAATCTTATTTGAGGCAGCCGGAGTGTTCTGACACTGTCTGGACAGAGGTTGAAGCGTGGGGTGAGCCTTGAAACGTGGCGAGGTGTGGTTGGCCGAAGTTGGTCAGAAAAGGCGACCCGTGCTGCTGTTGACTCGATCCGAGGTACTCGACGCTCGTAGCCTCGTTACGGTGGCCGAGGTCACCACCTCCATCCGTGGTCTCGCTGCGGAAGTCGACATCAATCACGTCGAGGTCGGGTTGGATCGACCCTCGGTCATCAACTGTGATGGTCTCCACACCGTCGTTCAGGCATCGCTCACTGGTCCCGTTGGACAAGTTGACGACGACACCATGGGAAGGGTCTGCTCAGCGATCGGATACGCACTCGGCTGTTGAGGGGAGGGGCTGCGAGTGCAGGAAGATCTGATCTCTTTCCCGTGCATGCCTGTTCTCGATGGTACGAGGGGCGTCGTGACCAACCTGGTGGACAGCCTGCTGTGCCCGATCCACCTGTTATGGTGACTCGGCAGTTGTCTTTTGAAGTTAGGGCAACCCAGATCTTTTTGGGCTGACCCAAAACGGCACGCCTCGAGGTTGGTGCCCTGTTCACTCACTGCTGCGAGGAACGCTCAGTACGGTGCGGCGCAGTGCCGAGTGACCTCCATTCATCATCGTGAACGAGGTGAAGCACGACCTTTGGCATTGAGAACCCTATCTGTTGAAGACTAGGAGTCTCCAAGAAACTCGGGTTTACTTGGTGGGAGGAGCCCTTGCTGGTCTCGAAGACTCGACGATGGACTCCCGTAAATTCCCAGAACGGTCTGTCCTCAAGTAGTCATTCTCAGTTAGCGCATTCCAGATAACTGTTCGAAAGTTCTCTTTCCGCCTGGCTTCAGCACGCTGTCTATTGAGAACTGTCGCGAAATACATACTACAATGTAGAACATGAGCACCGTGGGCATTCGAGCACTCAAACAGAACGCTTCACAGGTGGTGGCCAGGGCCGCCTCCGGCGAAGTGATAACGATTACCGACCGAGGAAGACCGGTCGCCCAGCTGGTTCCTATCCCTGGGGGACACATTGCTGCTCTTGTCGCGGCAGGTCTGGCTCGCCCTGCGAAGGGCTCTCTCGCGGCTCTTGGCGCGCCTTCGGGGGCGCCACAATCAGAGTCACTGTTGTCAGAGACCGTAGCGACCATGCGCAACAGTGAACGTTACTGATGGCCTTTTACCTCGACACGTCTGCCGCGGCCAAGCTGGTCATGGTCGAACCTGATTCCCCGGCTATGGCACGCTGGGCCGCTGTCCACGAAAGTCAGGTGATCGCGAGTGACTTATTACGCACCGAACTCCTCCGGGCAACGAGACGCGCCGCTCCCGATCGGGTGCAGCGTGCCCGATCCGTGCTCGATGCTCTCACCTTGCTGAGTCTCACTTCGGCCACCTTCGAACGAGCGGCCATCCTTGATCCCCACGAGTTACGGAGTCTGGACGCCCTCCATATTGCTGTAGCACTGGAATTAGGCGATGAGCTTGACGGCATTGTGACCTATGACGAGCGCATGGCGGCAGCCGCTTCCTCTTACGGCATAGGGGTGATCATGCCAACGTGAGGACCGGTGTCTGGTATCGCAGGTAGCTCTTCTGGTCTCAAAACCTGTGGAAGGCCCCTCGGGGGTCCATCTTGAATGTGATCTCAAGCTCGCCATCTTTCTGTCCATTATCTACCACGTCGCTGACCAGGTCTTCACCTTCCCAGCCTCTTTGCGCGGTGGGACGTTATTGATCGGACGCCGCCCCGTGGCAGAATCGATCGCTGAAGCCATTTCCACCGAACAGATCACTGTCCTCTGGGGAGGATCTCCTGCCATGGCCAATGCTCTCGCCAAAGTGGTGGCGGCTGATGACCCGCAAAGAGGCCAGAAACGAAAGACTCAGTCGGGGTCGAGCTCTTGAGGCTCAACAGCACTGCTGAGCAGCTCTCGGATAGCGTAAGTACGCAAGCAGGTGGGCGTAGATCTCCCGGGTGACCGTGTCTGGTGATTTGGACCGAAAAACCGGCCAGCGCCTCGTCGATGGGTCTTTAGTTCGTCGAAGGCACTCTCCTCTTCCCATCGCTCACCATAGAGCGCAGCCAACTCGAGCGCGGGTGAGCGCTCCGGGTTGAGCAGGGTGGTGATGAGAAGGATCGGAGCGTCGCCTTTAGTGCAAGAAGGGCGTGCTCGACGACCCGGACGGTGATTGGTTTGCCCGGGTTACCCCTTGGCGGGCGAAGCGCCGACAGGTACGATCCATCCTTTAGGGATGTCGTCGCCGCACGAACCACGTTGGACCTGGTTTGCCAGCTCAGCACCGGCAGCTGCCACCCCTTGTCACAGGTGATAGCCGCTAAAACCCCGATCGACGAGGAGGCGCAGCTCATTGTTGAGCTTCTTAAACAACGAATGAGCCAAGGTGGTCTCTCCCGTAGAGCTTGCGCCGATCTCAGCAGCGATAATCGTGTGCGTTCCAGATTCAACGAGTGCTACCACCCGAGCCTGGAGGAAGGCCCCTTGCATCTCACCCCGGCTACTCTCTGTCCGACCGAAGTGCGCCGGGTTCGTCTTGGTGTCTGGTAGGTCAAACACGGTCCTGTCGATCACTACCAACCTTAAGCCCAGCCACCACCAGCCGGGCGAGGACTCGGTATCGTCGGTGAGGCAATCTGCTCAAACAACATCTTCATCACCTCACCACCGAACCTGGCGCGCGCCTGTCTCGGTGTCTTAGAGCTCGGCACTTGCCAGTCTCCTCGCCAGCGGGCCACATGCTTTGAGGCGCCGACCAGTAGCCGGGCAACCTCCTGATAGCCCTCATCAACCCACAGGCACATCGCAAGGGTGAACAACACGACCATCCGTGCTGGGAGCAACCGATGACGTTGCTCCGCCCTCCCAGCCCCCGGATTACCTTGTCGATGTGCGTTGACGGAAACATCGCGGCCAATACCCCGATGGCTATCCGATCCGTGAGATGCTCGCCATCGGAAATCTTGACCTGACCAGCTCTTGGTATGAACCAGGCTTGACGCGTGAAGGCCTTGACTAAGTGGTATTGCCTCTAACTGTCATTTACCCTGGCGCCTGCGCCCTGGAACACGGGGTTGTGGCCGATCCATGATTCGTGCCAGATCTGTATTTTGGTACTACCAAAGCCCTACCAATGGTAGTATCTGAGTATGAAGTTGAGTGTCAGCCTTCCTGACGATGATGTAGAGTTTCTTGATGCCTACGCCATCGAGCAAGGCATCGCGTCTCGCTCTGCTGTCTTACACCGGGCAGTGCGCCTCCTACGAGGCGCACAACTCGGGGCGGCCTACGAGGATGCCTTTGCCGAGTGGGAGAACGAAGGAGAAGCCGCAGCTTGGGAAGTGACGGTTGGGGACGGGCTCGGAACCAATGCTGCGGGGTGAGATCCGCTTGGTTGATCTTGACCCGATTAGAGGTGCCGAGGCCAACAAGCGTCGACCCGCAGTAATCGTCAGCAATGACGGAGCCAACATGATCGCAGATCGCCTGGGCCACGGAGTCGTGACACTCGTTCCCGTCACGACGAACACTACGCGCATCTACCCCTTCCAGGTTCTACTCCTGGCAACTGATACAGGACTCGAACGCGACTCAAAAGCCCAAGCCGAGCAGGTCCGAGCAGTGGCCGTCGAGCGTCTGGGCAATAGGATCGGAGTCGTGCCACCGGCGGTCATGGCAGACCTAGATGAAGCTCTGCGCCTCCACCTCGCCCTATAAGGCTGGCTTGACCCCGAACTCGTGCCGTCCTTCGACGGCGACCGTCCATTTAGTCGGTCTGGAGAAGCTTCTGGTGTCAGTGCACGCCAACCGTAGCCTTGGGAGCAGCGAACGGGCCAGCCCAGCAACGGTTACCACGAAGTCGTGAAGCTCTAGGGACCAAGCGTTTCTGTCGAACCCAGCTACGGCATCTAAGCCGCACACGCCGCCGCGTGATTGGCATAGTCGAGCGCAGTGGCATAGTCGAGCGCGATGGCGCCATCTCTGGCACGAACCTTCCTTCGTCGCTCACCCTGATCAAGGAAGGATCGATCACATCGCCGCCCCAGGACAACCCACCGTTTTCAACGCCAACCCTATGGCCTTGTTGAGTATCTCGTGGATGGTCGATCGAAGTTCCGATTCTTCTTGCCGATGGCAACAAAGCATGCGACAGACTCCGGAGGCTACGCTTTGGCCTCAAGCAACTCTTGAGCAGTCTTTCCTAGCAGACAGAACTCATTACCTTCCGGGTCCGCCAAGACAATCCAGCTCACATCTGGGCCCTGACCGATGTCAACGCGACGAGCACCAAGGCCCTCCAAGCGTGCCAGCTCCTCTTTGGTTGTTGTCCCATCTGCGCGCAGGTCAAGATGAAGTCGGTTCTTCCCCGACTTTAGATCAGGCACCTTCAGAAAATCAATCACCGGCAACGAGTGATCCGCTGAACCGATGCTCACATAATCGAACACCTCATCGTCTTCGATAACGTCCCATCCGAGCACTCGACACCAAAACTCCGCCAGGGGGTGTGGATTGTTCGCCCCGACTGCGCTATTGAATAGGCGACTGGACATTGCCCAAGCATATCGTGTTGCACCTGCGGCCATGTCCCATGGGTGAGGTAAACGCCCCTGCAAGACTACTCATTCTGACCTCTACCCCGACAGAGCAATCGTGATAAATCCTAGTAACGGGGGTCCAATTGCGTTGCTAGGATTCGTCGTATAGATGGCTGCCGAGACTCGGCGCCATCTAGGTAGAGGAGCGCTTATGCATCCAAGTTTGTTTGACTGCTGGTGGCGAGATGAGTCCGCCCTGACCCTTCAACATACTGAAGCCACCGCGGTGGC
>NZ_DAHVNP010000017.1 GCF_027319265.1 Ferrimicrobium sp.
ATCCAAGGTGGAGGTGTTGATACTCGATGACTTTCTCATTCGACCCATCAGTCCAGATGCCGCCAGTGACACCCTAGAGGTGATCGAGGATCGTCATGGACTGCGCTCCACGATTCTCACCTCACAGCTGCTAAGTCGCGAGCTGGTACACAAGCATTGGTGACCCAACGATCGCTGACGCGCTCCTCGACCGACTGACGACGAATCTTCACCGAATCGAGTTGAACGGAGAATCGATGCGCAAAGTGGTCCAGTCACCCAATGCGAACCGATGACAGGAGGCCCCACACCTAGGATGAGAACGATCGATCACCGACCAAGAACCATCACCAGAAAGGAGGTGAGGTAGGGGTTAAGCGCGGCACCAGATGGCTACCGAACACACCCCACCTGAGACTGTCCGAAAACTCCGGATTCGGTGTCCGAAATGAGCGAAATGTGCAGTTTGAGTCCAAAGGTTCACCAGATCCTCCCAACCGTGGAAGGAGACACACCAGCTAGGGCTGCCATGGTGTTGGTTGACCAATGGGTTGATGAGTCGGGTGGAGTGGTCGTGGTAGTGAGTTTGATGATCTCCGCGATCTTGTCATCCCCGTGGGTTCTTGGAGTCCCAGATCTTGGTGCATCCGAGAGTGTCTTTACCCCAAACAATGAGAACCGTCTTCTCTACTTATCTACTGTTTGCGCTGATAGCGAGAGTTTTCTGGCAATCTCGGTGGTACCCATCCCCTCAGCTGCGTACAAAGCGATCTTGGCTCGACGCACCTGAGCCTGTGGGGCCGTGGTTTGACGAACAAGGGCCTCTAAGTGCTCTCGTTCCTCCTTTGAGAGCGTCACGTGATAGAGGATGGGACGTCCACCGACGTTCCTTGCACGATCCTCATTTATTGATTGCTCTTCCTGCTTTCCCATAACCGACTACCTCCCAGAGTAGATACCAACTGGGATAACCAGGCGTAAGAGTTGAAAATTCCTTATTGAAGGAATTTCCGGCTAGGGACACTAGGTTGGCCGTTGGTCTGGGATCAGAACGAGGAAACTGCCATTCGCTCGCCTCGTGGTGGTCTAAAGATCACCTGGGGAGGACCTCCGCTGGCACCGAAGACCGGCAAGTACCGGCTGCACTTCCATATTGCCCCACCCCTCGGCGGTGATCAGCAAGCAGAAGTCGATCGTCTTGTCTCGCTCGGGGCGAGCCGGGTCGAAATCGGCCAGGGAGAGGTGAGCTGGGTGGTCATGGTAGATCCTGATGGTCACGAGTTCTGCGTGTTGACGCCTCGATAGTAACTTCGATTCGGTACTCCGGTCAAAACCCACGTGGAATGACTTCATCGGAATCAGGGATAAGGCCGCTACTGCGCCAATTTGAGCCCTCGAAGCGAGAATCACTACGATCTTCACTCGAAGATCTTGGGTCCACCACTCTCCCTCGCAAGCCGGTATGAGACATTCGCGGCGGGAAGTTTGCCAAGATGTTCCCTGAGCGTGTCGCCACAAACTAGCCTCGCATCGAACTAACTGGAGAGCATGAGCCTTCCAAGACTGAGCAGACGCCTGTAGAACAAACGAGGTGAATCGAAATCAGGAAGCCGTTCTGTACGGCGCATTTTTTGCCGGGTCGGACCAGCTATGTGTTGAGAGTCTAGGCATCGAGAAGCAATAAGGTAGATCCTCGTACTTGCACAACTCCTAAGAACTGGAGAAAACATTTCAGGCTTCACTGTAAAGAGTATTCCGACAACGTGGTGGACATGCCGATTAGCAATTGAGTTCGCTAACCGAGATCGTGGCGCGGTTCATGTGGCTGCCACTCTCTTTTGAGTACGAGCGTACCATGTGACTGCGTCCGCATGGGCATCTGTGTGAACTCAAGCGCGAGTCTTCAAAGTCGATGACCCGAGTGCGACGTCCTACCCGAGGATGAGGACTCAACACACCGTGCAGGATCGCTGCGGTTTCCCCTTTTGCAAGGAACTGCGTGTCGATAAACAATCACAGCCGGCAGGGAGTTCAGTGGTCCCGCGACGCTAGACGACGGGGTTCCAATGCACTATCATTTGTCATCGCTGTCTTTGCTAAGGACTGCACGGGCATGGCGAACGAGTGCCTTGGCAGCTGGGCTAGACCCTTCGTCCGCTCGCCAAACAAGTTCGATGCGAGATCTCATCGAAGGTTTAGTTACTGCGAGGGGGTGCAGATCAGAGCTGTAGGCGGCAAGCGACTCGGGAAGGATCGCAATACCGAGATCTTGCTGGGCAAGCTGCATGACAAGGTCGAGCGCACTCGCCTCCAGCGCTACTCGTGGTGCGAACCCGACGCTCGCACAGGCTTGATCAAGGCAGGTACGAATTCCGGTACCCTTGGGGAGGCAGATGAGGGGCTGATCGGCTAACTCTTGGAGGCGAATCGATGACTTACCTGCGAGAGGATGATGGTGGCTGACCGCCGCTACGAGTTTTTCGTCGGTGATGACTTGGGACGCGACTCCACCCGGACATGGCCCTGCGAGACCGACCCACGCCAGATCGAATGTTCCGCTAATGATTCCGTCAAGGAGGCGGTCGGAGGTGGCCTCCGACAGCGAGATCTCGACGCCGGGATGATCCCGATGAAAGCCGGCAAGTAGCTCGGCGAACTCAACTGAGGCACATGAAGTGATCATGCCTACCTTCACGCTCCCGCGCACAAGTCCAACGAGCTCGTCCATGGCGAGCCGGCTGTTGGCAACGGCGCCGAGTGCAGCACGTGCATGGGGAAGCAGAGCCATTCCGGCCGCCGTGAGACGTACGTTCCGATCCGAGCGATCGAAAAGGATCTCGCCGAGTTCACGTTCGAGACGGCGGACCTGTGCGCTCACGCCTGGCTGGGCCACATGGACCTTGGTTGCAGCCTTGGTGAAGCTCCCCTCTTCGGCTACTGCGATAAAGTACTCGAGCTGCCTTAGTTCCATAACCGATGATTCTAGTAACGAGAACAGATTGATCTGTCACTTCTGCTTGCTGGAGCGCTAAGGTGGCCATAAGAGCGACCATCCAAGAAGGGAGAACTTGAATGTCCCAGATCCAAAGAGCCATGAAACCCGAAGACATTACCTATCTGTTCGTAGAGCGGGCCAACGCAGGCGACGCCACTGGCATCGCCGATCTCTACGAGGACCAAGCCGTGATGGCGTACCCGCCAGGCGGCCAGACTGCCGGACGCGACGCCATCTTCCAACTATGGAAGATGGTTTTGGAGGCGGCTCCGCGCTTCGAACCCGAAGAGCCCCTGCCAGCACTTGTCAGTGGAGACATCGCCTTGACCGCCACGGTTGCCAAAGACGGTAGGGGAGCACGGGCCCAAGTCTGTCGACGACAAGCCGACGGTACCTGGTTGCGCGTGCTCGATCTACCCGAGATCGTAGCCTCCTTGGAGTCTGGCGAGTAACCGGTGATGATCGCTGAAGATTGGCTCCGGTCTGTCGCATTGGCCCTTCCCGATGTCCAAGAGAAAGAGACGTGGGGCAAGCCTACCTTTCGGGTCGGGAGGAAGCTATTTTTGACGTTGGCTCCAGATGGATCCACGGCGACGATGAAGGCTTCGCTCGGTAATCAAGCGGAGCTGGTGGCCAAAGACCCTGAAGTCTTCTCCATCGCTCCCTATGTTGGCCGCTACGGCTGGATCAAAGTCTCTCTCGATCGTTGTGATTTTGACCTGCTGGAAGAGTTAGTGCACGTGGCATGGAGTCAAAGCGCCCCAAGAGACATCTGTGCACGTCGAAAATGTCGCCCCAGCCTAAGCTAGGACGTCTTTAGGGCTCACAAGGGAATGAGGATCAACGAAGGGAGGCCGATGACACAAATCAAGGTAGACCTATGGGTCGATCCAATTTGCCCATACGCCTGGATGACCTCGCGCTGGTTGTTGGAGGTTGAGCGAGTGCGGCCTATCGTCGCGCAGTTCCACGTCATGAGCCTGTCGGTGCTCAACGAAGGTCGCGAGAACTTGCCGGAGCGATATCAACGCTTACTCGACATCGGCTGGGGTCCAGTGCGCATCGCCATCGCGGTCGAGGAGAACTACGGTCCCGAAGCGCTGCGCTCCCTTTACGAGGCGCTCGGCACCCGCCTGCACCCCTTGGGACGCGATATCGATCGAGAACTCTACCTCGAAGCTCTGTCCGAGGTGGGTCTACCCGCTTCTCTTGCCGATGTGGCCAAGAGCACTGACTTTGACAGAGCACTTCGCGCGAGCCATCACGCCGGGATGGATCCTGTTGGCGACGAAGTCGGTACCCCGGTTATCCATGCGCCGGGAGTAAGCGGGGAAACCGTGGCCTTCTTTGGCCCCATAGTTATCCCTGCCCCCAAAGGCGAGGCTGCGGGTCGGCTCTGGGATGGGGTTCTGCTCGTTGCCGGTACTGACGGTTTCTTCGAGTTAAAGCGATCCCGCACGCGCGAACCGACTTTTGACTGAAAGAGTGACCTCATCGCGATAAAAGGGGAGGTAAATGGGGTGAGCGCTACTGGCAAAGCTGCCAAACTGTTGCAAGTGCAAATAGACGCAGAACTTCTTGTGCTTGTCAATCTCTGGACATGGCCTCTGCCCAGGTCGTTGCCTCCCAACCCGGCTGCAAGGCGCTCGCCGCTGCAAGTGCCGCTATCGCTGCCCCCTTTGGCTATCCCGACGCAGAGCACATCCCCTTTGATTTGATGCTTGACACGACAACCTAAATTGTCGCAGCAACCGAACTAGCAGTCAGTGCCGACCGAGAAGCAGACTACGGCGATGTTTCTTCCATGCCACGCTTGATGAATTGGTTCAATTCGCCATCCGAACATCGTCTCGATGGTCGGATGGATGTCGCGGTGCGAGCTCAAGTGCCGCTGCCCATTGCGCAACCAAATTTAGGAATCAATCGCTTCGCCAATGTGATCTGAGATTCTCTTCTCCAACCCGAACATTCGGTGATCGTGTCGGACTCTCGCAAGAAGGCGCCAGAGTCCGGCGTCACTACGCCATAGGTTGCGTGGGAAACGGTGTTTGGCGTTCTAGTTGGTGAGCAAGTCGGCTCAATAGTTCGCATCGCATCGTGGGTTTTTACACCCTTGAAGGGAGTCCGCCCAAAGGTGAGCTCGGCATGCTCTTCGTTGAGCCCGATTGCATCGGAACTGGAGTGGGTCGACTCCTATGGAAGCATATGGTTGGTCAAGCGCCCCTACTCGGTTTCCGGTCTGTCAGGATCGAGGCTATCTTCTCCATTCCATCGCATCTGAACAGGAGAAATGCTATCGCTGTCCATCGTTTCGATGGTTAACGATGGACAATGCAATGCGATGGTTGCCGGTTCCGGATGGCACACATAGGCGTGATGTCCGAAACCTCATTACCCCTCACTAACTGGGAGTTGATGGACGAGTTTGCTTCGAAGTCTGACGCAGTGACAGGTATTGTTCCCCTCGCGGTGGGGGTGCTCGAGGAGGAATGCGTTGTTGCATCCTGGATCTCACTGGAAGGCCCCTTAGTTTCGTTGGAGATGTCAGCAGACAGTCTTGCACTCCGGTGCACTGACGTTTCGAGAACAGGTCCCAGCGGGTCCCACCATGATGGAGATCCACCACGATCCTGACCTGTTGATCGTCGATAGACGACAAAGCGTTTGGGTAATCCCAGCGGATCAAGCTGCGGACTAGCGTTTCGCAAACATGGTGCACGAGTCGCCATTCGCTGCCAACGGTGCGTGCTCTCGATACGATCTTGGGTTATGTCCAGGCTTTGGAATGTGCACCGAGATCCACAAGAAGAGCAGTTATGCCGAGTTGGCGAACCAGCATCTGTGAGCACCAGCCCATAGCCCCGTCGGTTACAAGATCCTCCCC
>NZ_DAHVNP010000018.1 GCF_027319265.1 Ferrimicrobium sp.
AACTGTCCGAGTATGTAGTGATAGTGTCCGAGGTTGTCTTATTTTCGCCGCTCATTGACACTTTTTGCCATGAGTATCGAAACGCACTCGCACTTGGTGGGACGTTCTCGGACGCAACTGTTGGGTGAAAAGTTGGGTGAAAAATAGAGCGTAGGGTCTAAGCTACTCCAGCCGGACCGGGTTGGATGGAACCGACTCGCGGCTTGTCCATGCGTTGACAGGAACACATCTGCTCATTCTCGATGACTGGGGATCTCCCCTGCGTTGGAGGCTGCTTCAAGGGAGAGCCTTGAACTCTTGGATTACCTTCCGGTCAAGGAGATCAATGTACGCCTGTCGTATCACATGCTTTACGATCGGACAACTGGTGTTCGCGAGAACTTCGCAGCACCAGCGCGAGGTCCTGGTACGAGGCGAGACATTCGAGCCGCATGGCATGCTCGGATGCTGAGGAGACTGGTCCTTGTACGCCGAAAGGATGACATACCGAAAATATAGCGCCAAAACCCGGTGGAACTTTAGCGAAACGCGATAACGTAGCAACCGAACGTCGTCGCTACATTCAGCAGCTGTGCCGACGGGTTAGGGGAGACCTGAAACTACGAACATTGCTCCGAGGAGGGGTCATAGCTCTTGTAAGTCTGGGGATGATAGGGTTGATAGATGCATCGAGTTTTCAGCACACCTCCATTATTGGGAAGGGGACAGAGACTCTCACCTCCGTAGAGTCCTACGCTTCTCACGCAAGTTCTGACTCCCCATCCGGGGTTGTAGGCCCGGGGGGTGTTAATCCATACGGATTTGATAGGTGTAGCCACACAAGTCAGTTGACGATGCAGCAGCTCAAACCCAGCTATGGCTGGATTGGTATCTACATCGGAGGAAGTGACGCCGGTTGTCCAAATGCTTTCCCAACCGAGTCCTGGATCAATACGGTAATTTCCGAGGGGTGGTATGTTGAGCCCATTTGGGTCGGACCTCAGTCAACCTGTAGTAACGTCGGACCTGAGCAGATTTCTCTCGATTCCTACAACAACTACCAAACGGCCTACTCACAAGGCCAAAACTCAGCCCATCACGCGTACACGGCTTTACTTAACGACGGCTTCTCTGTTCCAGATGGTGGGGTCCCGATTGTTGATGATATTGAGGGCTTCACGTCTAACTCCCTAGCTTGCGATACAGCCGAGGAGGCCTTCGTCCGGGGTTGGGATGCTACCTTACCACGTCAATTGCCCGCAGTGTATGGATCAAGTGGGGCCTCGTACCTCGCGAACTTGACCGGTGCCCCAGCCCCGGCATTCATATGGGGTGCGAACTACAGCACCAACAACACGGATCCGTCCGATCTCCCTCCCATTCCCTCTCAGGACTGGGATAACAATCAGCGCATCAAGCAATATAGCAACACTTGTTCGGGGGCCGGGATTACTTTCGACTGCGACTACGAAGACGCACCCCTCTACTGATACGATCCTCTGAAAGGAGCAAGAATGGCACACTTTGGCAAACAGAAGGCACTCCTCGCTGGTGCCGCTGGGATTCTCATCACCGCGGGGGTTGTCACCCTCTCCTTTAACGACAGCCACCACCCTTGGTCAGATCCAGCCCCAAAGAGCAGCTCCTCAGTCAAAGGACACCCCGCCGGTAGTTCCAAGACGACTACCTCGCTTAGCTCGACTAGTACCTCCTCGCCCACCTCAGCCTCAACTGTCCCTGATGCGGCCTCGGGCACGGACTGGGTGATCAGCGGGTCAGATACTCTCTACATCTCAACCAACGGGGTCACCTATCACGAAGTTAATCCGCCGCTACCAAAAGGTACCCAACTCAGATCCGCAGTGGTGTCGGGATCGACAGTGATCGCTTATGACTACAATCCACAACAGCTTCCCCTCGGCCAACCGATAGATCTTGACCTATCCCATGACGGCGGGGTGACCTGGAGTGTGGAGCACGTCGCAGTATACGGAACTCCCACCAATGTCCACTTCGTTGTCGCCCACGGTTCGGTCATCGGAATGATGGTTGACCAGAGTAACCCAGGGGCCATGACAGGTGGTGAGTGGTTCCAGACCAACAATGACGGTGACACGTGGATCAATCCATTGCCCAACGCCTCTAGCAACACCCCCCAAGGAGGTCCCGTCACTCTCGTTGGGTCTGACCTCTGGCTCCTTGGAAGCGCCTACGATCAGCTCTGGGTGAGCACGAACAACGGCGCCTCATGGTCACAAGTGCATTTTCCGGGCGAATCCCTGGATGATATAACCATACCTGGGTGCCAGGACATAGTGTATCCGAGCATTGCCGGCCAACTCTCATCGGGTGCTACCGTCCTCGTGACGGCGAAGGTGCCAAATGGTAACTGCACCAGTAACTACCTAGACGTTACCGCCTATGCGACCACAAACCAAGGGGCAACCTGGACAGCCTTCGGTTCCTTTACCACCACACAGGTAGGAGTCCAGTCAGGACTAACTCCGAAGTACGTGACCGTTCAAGGTAACTCGGTCTGGCTGGCCACGGTGCCGAATCAATTTGTCACCACTCCAGCGTCACCTCCGCAATTCGTGCGCATCACGACCAGCGGCGCTCACAGCTTGGTCTCTCTTCCAATTGCTGCAATACACGATAGCGGTACGGAGTCGATAGCTGTGAACGCCAACGACCAACTGCAGGTAACGCTCGTCCACTTTCCCCCGATCAGCGAGCGGACTGCCCCTCCGGTCATCTCCAGTAGCTACATCTCAACCAATGACGGTGAGACCTGGAAGCCACTAGCGATGCACTTCCTGAGGAATGGTAACCCAATAGCGAAGAAGTCATAGTGGGTAGCAAGCTAGTGAATTGGGTCGGAACTTCAGAGTGAGATAGGCCTTTTCGAGACCTGACCACCATTGTGGCTGGTGCATCCTTGATGAGCGGTACAGGTCTATCCTCTTGCTCAATCACGAGCCGTGCGAGTTCACGCTCAGCCTGCCGCATCGTGTCCCGGAAACGGACACTGCGATGCACTGCCCTCCTGAGCGTGAGCGTACTTCGTACGATGGAGCTCCCAGGTGTCTGCTGGGCCACAAGCCGCATGCTTCCTGCCATCAAATCCTCCAACCTCGAACTCTTTGTTGGGTTATTTGCTGGGACTTGGTCTATTGCGATTTAGGAAACATGCTCTGACCTGGTGGGCGCTAAGGGACTCGAACCCCTGACCTGCTGGTTGTAAGCCAGCCGCTCTAACCAACTGAGCTAAGCGCCCTCACAGTTGCTACAGTCTACCCCCGTTGAGTAGGATCGTCAGGCTGACCCAGAAGAGCGGACAAAATAAGGGAATTGCAGGCGGCTACCACTTTACGGCGTGTCAGATCCAATGGAGGCATCATCAGTTCCACGTCCTGCACGTGAACCACACCGCCAGCTTCTGTCAAAATCAGAGCTGCCGCCAAGTAATCCCAGACGGCAAGTCCATCCGAGCAGTCAATGAACCCGTCACCACTTCCCCTTGCCAACAATGAGATCTCGAGCGCTGCGGAACCAAGAGAGCGCATTTGCGCCCAACCTAGATGTTGACGCGGGTAACCGTTGACAAATATCACCGAACGATTCAACGACTCAGCTAAGGATGGAACAATATGTTGACCATTGAAAGTAGCACCTTGGCCAACCTTAGTCGCGAAGACTCCTTCAGAACCAGACAGTCTCACTACCCCAACCACTGGGCTGCCATGATGCAGGAGGCAGATAGCGCTGGTCCAGTACGGAATTCCTCGTGCCGCATTCGTCGAGCCATCGATCGGATCCAGGACCGCGGTGACCGAAGAACCCTGGTCCAAGAGGCCAGATTCTTCCGAGAACACATTGACCCCTGCATTGATGAGAACCTGTAGGCCTGCCTCATCGGCGACGACATCCCCGACATGTTGCCCTCTTGCCTGCCCAGTCGCCGACCAGTCCGAGGAACTATTCACCGTTGCAAGGCAAGCTTCCGTCACCCGCAACCCCAGGTCTAGCAGCTGATCCGGTTTCCACTCCAAGACCACCATCCTAGCAACACACCCACCGGTTCTCTAATTAGCGAGTGGGGTGTACTGAGAAAAAACTCGACCAATGAGCGACAGCAGGAAAGATCGCCCACGCCAGGAGTCCACCGATGATCACTGCAAGCACGATACTGATAAGACGCCCCTGGCGTCCGATCAACGAGTGATAACGGCTGTAACGAAGATCGTAACTTGACGTGCCTACGGCCCTACGCACATAGGCGAGCACATGAAAGACCATTAGCGCAAACCACGCCACAAAATCATCCCGGTGAATGTTGAGCCAAAGCGCGGCCGTTGGCGTATTCGGGCGTGCGTAGACCAGTATGATGCCACTCACCATCAGGATCACCGTGGTGACCACCAGCAATGGGCCAACAACCCGCAGAACTAATTCAGGAGGCCCGGCGTGTTTGAAGTCAGGGGCACCGAGATAGTACATCGCGAACCGATAGGTCGCCACAATGATCTTGTAGGCCATGATCGGGAGCAGAATCAGGCCGAGTACGACATGGAGTGCGATCAGCTGACCGATAAAAACAACGGTCACCCCTTCTATGGCCAGGCCAATGAAAAGCACTGAGCCAAGGAGGGCAAGCAACCTGGCGACTGCGCGCACACGTCGAGACGACGAGAGTTCTTCGGCCGGAACAGTTTCGGTGAAGACCGTATCAAAAACGCGTTGCAGCAACGAGAACCTCAACCTTTTCGATTGCAAACGAAACTATCAGCACCATTGTAACAAGGACGGTGCCTACAGAAGTCATAGATTTCCCGGTGACACCAGCTTGCACGTGCGCATCCCTTCAGGATGCTTCATGTGCCATCTCGACACGACCAGGGTGACGTGGTTAGGCTACGCACGATACCTATCAGCAGTACTACCGTGTCCCATCTTGCTGACCAGCTCGCCAACTCCTCCTAGATCATTCGATGACACCACATCGGCTGCCACCGCCAGCACCGAGGGATGCGCATTCGCTACGGCAACCGGATGACCAACGCTCATCAGCATCGGCAGATCATTGAGGTGATCTCCAATAGCCACTGCGTCTTCGAGCTCCACCCCCAGCACCTCTGCCGCCAGGCCAACACCAAAGCCCTTGCTCACTCCCTTTGGAACGATCTCGACCCAGTCAGTCGACCCGCTAATGAGTTGTACCCCCGAGACCTCTTGCGAAAGAATATCAATGAGTGCAGCAGCAGGATGATCCCTATGTCGAATGATCACTTTGACCACCGAATCGAGTTCAAAAAGCCCCGCCAACTCCCACTCGAGCTCGGTCATCGTCGGATCCTTCAAAAACGCCCGTTGGGGGCGAAACTCGATCGGGGAAGAGGCCGCGAAGAAAAAGCCGTCGTCTAGCTTGACGAGACTCTCGATCGTGGTGCGTACAAACTCGCGAGACAGCTCCCTCACCCACAGCAACGACCCTCGCTCAAGATGATAACCAACTGCACCGTTGTGGCAGACCGCAAGGGGACCGAGATCAACGAGCTGTGCCACCTGAAGCATGCCCCTCACGCCACGCGCTGTCGCCGGCACCACGGACACGCCACGGCTGCGGGCACCCCGTATCTGGCGCACCACGCTCGAATGGATGGTTACGCTCGTCGTGAGGAGCGTCCCGTCAAGATCAGTAAAGAGGAGTGAAAGCCTATCGAGTTGCGTCGGCATCCTCCTGAGCGTACTGGGATTGAGCACGTAGCCGGCGAGGTGATGGAGCAGTGATCCCCATGGAGAGCTCCCCTCCAATTTTGAGCCCCACCCAAATCAGCGACTCCTCCATCGTTGAAACCGATCGATCGAGTTGCAGCGTCACCCAGTTCGGCAGTGATGCATACAGCCACCGCATGACGAAGGGATAGACCTGCCCCACAAAACCGGCCGGCCGAAGCCGCTCCAAGATCGTAAACGCCTCCATCGTTGCCTCATTGACGACAAGGTTGGGTTGGCGCCAAACCCATTGGCTGAGGTCTCCATAGCGCAGGGGAACTTCCGTCATCTCGCAACCCATCAATTCGGCAAATCGTGTCATCTCTGCGACATAACGGTCATAGAGCGCATGGTCAACCTCTGGGTGGAACCGCTCGTAGGCGAAACAGATAGACTCCACCATCGCATTATGGACCCATGCCAAGAGGAACGGGTCGTTAGCCGAAAACGCTGCCCCACTATCGGGGACAACCCCTTCTACCGGTTCATGAAGCCTACGAACTGCGGCAATCGCCGATCTCACCTCGTCCATGTCCCCATAGGTGATCGTATCGATGAAGTCGATCGTCTCGCGTAGGCGCTGATCGGGACGGTCGCCAAATCGCGAGAATTGACGCACTCCTGCAAGCGCTCGTGGTTCAAGCGACTGCACCGCCAGGGCACGCAATCCACCGACAAGTCCTGAGAAGTCGCTGTGTAACTGCCAAACCGCCGAATCGGGGCCAAAGAGGGTATCCATGCCCAAAGCCTACCAAACACCATGCGCTACCGTTAGCCTGAAATCGTGGACGAGCAAGGCACAACAGGATGAATCGTGGAAACGGATGGCCTCTGCACGTGCTTTGCCGTCCGAGAAAGAGAAGGGCCGTGCTCCTTGGATCGATCGCACTGACGGGTGCGCTGCTCTCCTCCTGCGGCGCAAGTGCCACCGCAGAGGCTGACCAGGCCTGCACGCTCGTTCACCAATCGATTCGCCTCTATGAAACCTCACAAACCGCTAATGGTGCAAAGGCCCGCACAGACCTTGCCAGAGCGGAACTGCTGCTCGCAGAGGCCGTCTCCCCTGCCAACCTCGCAGCATCAACGGACTCCTATTGGCAACCATTAGCCGGGACGCTCGCTGAGACGGAGCAACTCCCTGAATCACGCCTCGTCATCGCCTTACGAGCGCAATGTGCTCCTTCGGCCACCAATCAAGGGGAATATGTCGTGCCCTATAAGTCCCAGGGCCAGTGACCACTCCCGCGATCAATTGTCTGCTAGGATCTGGCGAACGACGAAAGAAAGGAATCCATGGCTCGGCGCCCCCTCCTCGGCACTCTGGGCATTATTGTCGCGCTTCTCGCGCTCGCTATCCTTCAGCTTCGGGGCGTCGCCACCGTGCCGCCGCTCGGCTCGACGTTGGACCCAACCACCGGCGCATTCAATCTCGGTGCGCGAGCAGCCCTGCCGACATCGGCCACCATACATCTCACCGGCATCCCTACGACCGTCACAATCTCCTACTCAGCGCAGGGAATCCCGGATCTCCACGCCAGGAGTCAAGCTGCTCTTTGGTACGCAATGGGATACCTCGAGGCGCGCAATCGGCTCTTCGAGATGGACCTTATCCGCCGTGAGGCCGGAGGCCAACTGTCAGCTGTTCTCGGACCAAGCTACCTGACCTCCGACCTCTTCGAACTTCGGCTCGGACTTATTCGGACCGCCGAGGCGAACTTCCAAGCGCTACCATCAGCTGATAAAGAGATTCTAGAGATCTTCTCGAACGGCGTAAATGCGGCACGTGCCTACGATATCAGCCACCATCAACTCCCCGTAGAGTTTCGTCTCCTCGACTACACCCCTGCTCCTTGGACGCCCATCGATTCGATGTTGGTCCAAGGGTACTTGACACAGACCCTCGATTACTCCCAGAATCCCGTCGATTACTCGATCTTGGTTGGACACCTTGGCTTTCAACGGAGCATGGCTCTGTTTCCAGTGATCGCGAAGAACCCGCAGGAGCCCTATGATCCCGGACCGTATCACTTCCACCACACCACTCCTACCGACCCACCCATTACCGTCAGTCCGTCACTGCTGGACTCGCTTCAGTCGCTCGCCAAAATGAGCACCAAACTCCCCCCAGGAGCCATTCACTCCTTCTCAAACTCAAACAACTGGGCCATTGCGGGGGATAAATCAACCACCGGCGACACCATTGTGGCCGGGGATCCACACTTGAATCAAACACTTCCCGCCGTTTGGTACTGGGTCAACGCGCACGCCCCTGGGGTGAGCTTTGCTGGCGTTACCGTCCCCGGCCTGCCCATCATCCTGATCGGGAGAAATCACTGGATTGCCTGGAGCGAGACTGATGTCCAGAACCAATCGACCTTCTTCTACCAAGAGACCACTAGTAAGGCCCATCCCGGTGACTACCTGCTGCGAGGGAGGTGGGTGCCTTTTACTGATTACGACTACACCGTCAAGGTGAAAGGGGGCACCAGTCAGCATCTCGTCGTACAGACAACGACTAATGGCCCCATCATCACGATCCATGGCGCCAAGGTCGCTGTCGACTGGATGGGGGCCGCTGTCTCCAAGGATTTTGCCTCACTGATGGGCATCCTCCATGCCACGAATTGGAGACAGTTCACTACCGCGCTCTCGATCTGGCGTGCGCCATCACAGAACTTCGTCTTCGGTGACCGCCACGGCAACATCGGCCTCATCTCGGCTGGCTACTACCCGATTGTCAGCGCGCGTGATCCGTGGTTGGTGATGAACGGTAACGATGGTAGCCGCATTGTCGGATCGATTCCCTATAGCGAGATCCCACAAAGCTACGATCCAAAATCAGGTTTTGTCTTCAGTGCGAACCAACGACCGGTCAGTGCAGACTACCCGTACTACCTCGGGACCTCCTTTGACTTCTTCTCCAATGGCTATCGAGCTGACGAGATCCACTCCTTCCTCACCACTCACCAGCGAGTAACCCCCACCGACGTCGCTCACCTCCAGAACTCAGTAACCGACTACCTCGCCACCCAACTCGTCCCTTGGCTCGTACGCCAGTTCAATGGGGTTCATCCCACACCCGCGGTCGAGCAGGCAGTCACGACCCTACGCCACTGGAATGACTCCATGGGCACCACCTCAACGGCAGCGAGCATTTGGTGGACCTTTCTCGGCAACGACATCCGTGATACCTTCGAACCTTGGTTCCGTTACTACCGCGTTCCCGAACCGCCTGGTAGCTCGCTCGTGGTCAATCAACTCAATGCTCCACTGATCGAGGACCTCCAATACCTGGATATCAACGACCCAGCAAATCCTTTCTTCACCCCACCAGCCAGCCACGTTCATCGCAATGCTGGTACCGTTGCACGAGAGGCGCTGACACAAGCCGTCGCGAGCCTCGCCCATAGACTCGGCAATCAAGAGACGACATGGCACTGGGATCGGCTCCACTTTCGCGAGTTTCCCTCCCTGAGCGGCGTGGCCGGTCTGGGTTATGGACCCCGAGGATCATCCGGGGATGCCTGGACCGTCGATGCCGCCGACGGAGGTCTGCTCTCAGAGGCCGGTCCGAGTTGGCGGATGATCGTGGCATTCGGTGATCGAGGTGCGGCCATCTACCCTGGAGGTCAATCCGAGAATCCCTTATCGAGCTGGTACGAGAATCAGATACCCGATTGGTTCGATGGGCACTACTTGCCATTCGGGCTCGGCCCTCAGCCCAGCATCGCCACCTGGAGATTGGAGCCAAGCAGATGACGACGACGCAGCGATCGATCCTGTTGGTGTTCTTTGGTGCTTTGATCGCCTTCATCGGCAATAGCGTAGGTCTATGGTGGCTTGGCTATCTCGTCGGTGCAGGATTGGCGCTCTCGATCCGTCCAAGCCTTGCTGGCTGTTCGGTTGCCCTCGGTTGGATCGCTGGCTTCGTACAGAGCGTGATCAGTGCGCATCTTGTACAAGCTGCGCGTGTTGTCGCCCTACTCGCAGGCCTACCCGCCACCCTCGGACTCCTTCTCGTTCTCCTTGCCCTCGTCCTTGCCTTTCTAGAGGGCTGGCTCCCTGCACTCGTCGTCACTCGTCTCAGAGGGAACGAGCACCCTAAAGCCACCTAACCCAACCGCGTGTCACTGCGTCAATGCACCGCGGTGAATCGCGATGGCGTGGTCGATTTCGGCACCCATGAGTACCACAACAAAGGTGAGATAGAGCCATAGCAGGAGAACCGCCACACCTGCCAGCGGTCCATAGGTCGCCGACTCGCCCGCAGAGTGGGTGAGGTAGAGGCTGAAGCCAAGCGATGTGAGCACCCAGCCTACCGTCGCTATCGCGCTCCCCAGGGATAGGACCCTCCATCTCTTCCACGACCTGCCCTGTGCGGCCCCGTAGTAGATGGACAACAATAACGTCATAGCGATCAACGAACCGACGATCCGTACCACCCATGCACCGACATCAAGAACGCCATGCAGCCCTAGCGGCAACTGATCCGCGACCAACTTCTCGATCGCCCCACCAAAGACGAGCAACGCGACGGCGACACCAGCGAGCACGATCGTAACCGCGAGCAATGGCAGCGCACGGACCCGACGAAGGATAAAGCCATGCGGCTTGGCGACATCAAAGGCAACATCGAGCGCCTGCTGGAGTGCGGAGATGGCTTCGATCGCAGACCAAGCAGCTACCGCCAAGCCTGCCACGACGGCGATCAAATCCGCCCGCCTCGATCCGCTACTCTTGAGTGCTGCCGTCAAGATCGCTGCGACGGACTGTGGCAGCAAGACCGACAGGTCATGCACTACCGTACCGAGCGTAGCAGGCGTCAGACCAATGAGCCTTGCCAACCCGACCGCTGCAATAATCGCTGGAAAAATAGCGAGGAATCCGTGAAATGCGAGCCCGGCGGCGGCTAAGGTGAGTCGATTGCGGCCGGTGGCCTTGGCGGCATCTACAACGATATCAACCGCCGTATCGTCGACAAGGCGTTCCCGGAGAATCGTTAGAGGTTTAACGACCCTTCCTCCCCAAACGACGATGGCCCGAGTAGCCCCGTCTGACGTCGCGCAAGAGCACCAATGTCAGTACGACCGCGACCACAATCGGCACTGCCAACCAACCTCCACTGTCATGGCGCACCCCTAGGGTCACTACCCCGACGACGACGGCACCAAGTGCCAGCCAGGGCTGGTCTCCAACGATGAAGTTCCAGAGGAACACAAACGGAACTACGACTATCCGCATCATTGTCGGCCGATCTCATGCATCTGCAGCCGTCCGTCGCCGCCCAAACGTCACCAATAGCAGCGCAGTGAGTGCAAACCATCCCACCATTGGCAGTAAAAAGATATCCCCTCCCGGCCAATGTAGACCCAATCCCTGGGCCATCCAGAACGTCCCAAAACTGGTCAACATCACGCCCACGACCATCTTGAGCTTGTTCTCTGGCACCTCCGTCAAGGCCCGGGCCAACACGATGCCAAGAGCCGCGACGACGACCACCGCCGCCAAAGCTGCGAGCGAAGCCTGACCAAGTGCACGGGCACTCGACCCCAGCGATATCACAATGACCGCCACCTCGAGCCCTTCGAGCAAAACGCCTTTGAATGCGATCACAAAGCCCTGGCGATCTGCCTCATCTTTGAGGCGGCCCACCTGCCGCGCATAGATCGCGGCCTCATCATGCATCGCCTTAGCCCCGATCGAACGCAACACCGCTTTGTGAAGCCACTGCAGCCCAAAGACCAGCAGCACAAACCCGACCACGGTGCGCAGTAGCGCAAGTGGAACATAGTGCACCATCGCCGTCCCCAGGACCGCAACGATGAGAACGAGGATCGCAATCGCCAGCACCGCGCCACGGAGCGCAATGCGCCAGCCATGGGTAAAGCCGACCGCGAGAACGATCGTCAGTGCCTCAACGGCCTCCACCGCGCTTGCAAAGAAGACGGAGAGAACAAGCGCCCAATCCATACGCGGTACTACTATCTCGAAACAAGCTTCTCAAGGAATTCAACGTCAATGAGACCACTACCCTCTGCCCCTGAGGCCAACCGCCAGTGGGCTGGCTCACCGGGGTCACCGAGACTCGACGCCACACAGGCCGCCTCCGAGAAATCCTGGTCTTGGGTGTAGTCACTCGGGGTAATCAAGGTAGGAATACCCGCACCGACACTGGCCAACAGTCCAGCGCGTGTGTCCTCAAGCGTCACGACATTGCGTGCATCAACACGGTGTCGCTCAAGCAACCAAAGATAGATCCCCGGATCAGGCTTTTTGCGCGGGACGATATCACCAATACCGAGATATTGAAAACGGTCTTGCCAATCGTCGCCGAGGCTCCTGCGCAACAGGGCATCAAGCCCCTCATAGGTGATCGTCGAAGCGATGGAGATCGGAATGCGTCGGGAAGCGAGTTCATCCAGCAGACGTCGTACGCCCACGCGAAGTTCGATACCCCCTTGGTCGACCAGTTCACGAAAGTAACGTGCCTTGACATCGTGGATCTGCTCAACCTGCGCATCACTCAACGCCCCTAGCTCAGGGTGTTGGCTCCAATAAAAACGGATTCGCTCCTTGCCTCCCATAATGGCAAGGAGCTCACCGTAGAGTTCAGGATCCCAGTCAACGGGATAACCTAGCTCACGAAAGGCAGAGTTGTAGGCCACGCGATGACCTCCACGCTCCGTCTCCGCTATCGTTCCATCGACATCAAAGAAAACCGCCTCGAGTGTCATCGTTGACCTTTCTATTCTCGTGACGGAGGTTAGCGAGACCTCCGCGAATACTGTGCTGGCCGACGTGGTCGCCTAGCGCCACCACCACGACCTCCGCCATAGGACCCACCATCGCTACCCGGCACACCAGTCTGCAACTGTTGTTCAATCGAGCGTGCCTTTGAACGATCTCGATCAGAGACCAGCGAGATGACTACACCAGTATTTCCCGCCCGTCCAGTGCGGCCAGAGCGGTGAAGATAATCGGTGAAGTTGTTCGGAAGATCATAGTGAAGCACAAGTGCTACCTCGTCGACGTGGATGCCACGAGCGGCGACATCCGTCGCGATCAACACCTGTGTTCGCTTGGTCAAGAAACGCCGCAGGGCCGCATCGCGTTGGCGCTGCGAGAGACCTCCATGCACCGCAGAGGCGTCCATGCCCAGATCAGCTAGCTCGTCATCGAGTCGATCAACCTGATCACGGGTGTTGCAAAAAACGATGGTCGGACCATGACCAAGTGCGTAATCCGAAACCAGGCCTGCCTTCTCGTAGCGGCCAGCAGGTACGAAACGATGCTCCAGCTTCGGTTCATCAGCCTCAATCGTGATGAACGTCGGCTCCGTCAGGTACCGTTGCACCAGCGATCTTACTGGATTGTCGAGGGTGGCCGAGAAGAAGGCTGTCTGCCGACGAGCGGTCAAGGAGCCAAGAATCTCTGCAACTGCCGGGCCAAAACCCATATCAGCCATACGATCAACCTCGTCAAGGACGACATGGGTTACCGCATCTAGCGAGACGGCCCGTCGATCCACCAGATCCATCAAACGTCCAGGAGTGGCGACAAGAACGTCGACCCCGCGCTTGAGCTGTTGGATCTGCTTTCCGTAGGGTGTTCCTCCGTAGACAGCCATCACCCAGAAGTCTCTCGGAGCCAAGCTCACAAGCGCTTTTTGCACCTGTTGTGCCAACTCACGTGTCGGCACCAGAATAAGACCGAGTGGTCCGGTCGCGCGACCACGAACTCCCTCGAGCAGCGAGACCAAAGGAACACCAAAGGCAAAGGTCTTTCCAGATCCCGTTGGTGCTTGTGCGATCAGATCATGGCCAGCAAGCGAAGCAGGAATTGCCTGGGCTTGGACCGCGGTGGGTTCAGTAATTCCAATCGCGGTTAAGCGGGCTTGAATTTGGGCGTCAACGCCCAAGGTATCGAATATATTCGACAAAGAAGTCTCCTCTACATACACGCGGAACTCCCACGTGCGTAGAAACTCCACATTCTTCGTGCCCGAATGGGCAGGCGCCGTTCGACAATCGAACAGGCTTTCACCAGCCTAGCAGGTTCCCACGTTCCCTCAGGCACCCATTGTGCAACAAGAAAGGCTTCTCAACTCACCAACCAGCGGAAGAGGTTCAACTGCATCGGGTCGAAGTCGATCAATCGCTCTGGATGCCACTGCACCGCGACGAGTCCAGGCCGTTCCATCGCCTCGACGACACCATCCTCTGACACCGCCGTGACCACCAGATCTCCTCCTGGCACATCGACTGCCTGGTGATGGAGCGAGTTCGCCTGCAAGATACCTGGTAGCAGCCGGGCGAGCTCCGAGTCCGCAGAGACGCTGATGCTATGGGCGTACTCGTACTCGTGTTCCGTGAGAGAATGCCGGTTTTTACCGCTCGTCTCAAGATCCTGAATAAGCGTTCCACCAAAGAAGACATTGACGACCTGTATGCCACGACAGATCGCGAGAACCTTACGGTCCTGATGGAGCGCCTCATCTAGTAGGGCTCGCTCAATCCGGTCACGATTGGCCTCAATCCCGTAGACCTTGTCAGAGTTCACCGTCTGTCCATAGAGGGCGGGATCGACGTCACCACCTCCAGTCAGCATGAGCGCATCAGTCGAGGCGATCAGCTCCTTGGCTATCCTCTTGATCTCCGACTCAGCGAGGTCACCGATCTGCGCCGGTGCCATCATCCCGTAGGATCCAAGACGAGCGAGGGCATCCAAATAGCCTTCATGGACCCCAGTACGCCTGCCCGATAATTGCCCCGCAGTTACTACAACCCGTGCCATCGCACAACCTCCCCGTCCCTATCGCTGTCAACTCTATCGCTGTCAACGCTGTAGCTGTCAACGTTCTTCTTGTCGACGTCATCGTTATCCGGCACACCAAAAGGCAAAACCCTCAACCGCCAGCCTATCTGTCAATGCATTGACAGCCGCACCACCTCACTATCTATCCCGTATTGTCGGTATTGTGTGTGCCATGGCTCCTTGCGATGCATGAACGGCGTGGTTGGGAGTTCTCCACCAACTCCTACGATGACGATCGAGCCGTGCCAATGCAGCAAAGATTGGACAACGAACCGACAGCGGTCAGCTTAGGGAGGTGCTAGTGTCTAGGTAACTATGGAGCACCTCATCTCAACATGGGGCTACCTGGCAATCTTCCTTCTTTCAATTGCCCAGTCGGCCTGCGTTCCCACCTCGTCGGAGCTTACCTTCGGTTTTGCTGGTTTTCTCGCCTATACCGGTCACTTCAATATCGTTGAGGTCGTCGTCGTTGGTGCCCTCGGCGAACTGATCGGCGCCTACATCGCTTGGGCCTTTGGCATGACCGGTGGTCGCGCACTCGTACTCCGCTACGGCAAATACATTCGTGTCGACCATGAACAGCTCGATCGTCTGCAAGCATGGTACGAACGCCACCCTCGTTGGGGTGTCTTTGCCAGCCGTCTCCTACCGGTGGTTCGCAACTTCGTGGCCCTTGCTGCTGGACTCGCCGAGGTCCCGCCCCTCGCTTTTGGGATCCTCACGTTGCTCGGATCGCTCGTGTGGGATGGTGGGCTTACCTTACTCGGCTACTCCGTTGGATCAGCCTGGCAGCATATGGTCCACACCGTCTCCGACGCGGGTTATGCGGTGGTCCTCCTCGTCGTGATCGTCGTCGCATTCCTCTTCATGGCCCATCGCAAAGCGTCGGGGTCGCGCCGTCGAGCGGGCGACCAGCGGGTACCGTCAACACAAGAGCCAGTCCGCTCCTCTGATGAGGTAGCGCTCACATCAACTGCCTCCTCCGCTCGAGCTGACTACAGCGACCCTACCGGCTATCTCTCGGCACTCTCAAAACTTGCTCGCGCCAAAGCCGTTGTCCAAGACCCCGATACGCCCACCCCTTAGCTCATCCGCGCACACTGCCGAGTAGGTTGGCGTGTCGTGGCCACCAATCGGCCCTCCCTAGAGCATCCGTTCGCCAAGGCCACCGCCCTCTGAGGTGCAATGACCTCCACCTGCCAAGGAGTTGCTTCGTGATCGGGTGATGCCTCCTGTGACAATCGTTGCACCGCAACCGACGGCCCCACCCCACCACCGCAGGCCCCAACCGCCAACGCGCAATGTCTGCTCCCGTCGACCAGTTGGGTAGTGCAAATCCGAGGTCTGTCGCTGAATTCCAGCGATGAAACTCACACAATGAGCGTCAGCGAATCCTCCCCCCATAGGGTAAGGTGTCGTGAGATCGATGGCCACAACCAGGTATCGGAGCGTGCCCAGACGGCATGATACAACCCGCCACTTGGCGTTGTCGCTTTGGGTATCTGCTGTGCAAAAGGGTGTCCACATCTTTTGGCTCCGTGTCGGCGGCGTCGGCTCGGGCATTGGACAAAGGAGAGAGGTTGGCAGGACAACATCAACGGATAACCGCGAAACAAAGAGGACGCCGGCTCCTCGTCGTCGTCATCGCGATCCTCGTCATCGCTGCCGGCACTTCGATCGCCGTTGCAACCTCCTCCTCGACGACTACCCATCCCACTAAGGTCACCCCAACCAAGGCGTCTGGGACAAAACGACTCGCAGCTACCTTCAATGGTACCGATGGTGTCGAAGCTCGTTGGGTGATCCAACAGAATAAACTACCTGGGACCACCGCCTGGAAGATCACCGGGCCACAGACTCCTGATGCGATCATGGGCTATACCAACCGGCCACAAGCACGCATGGGCCAAACGGTCAATGTCTACGTCTCGACCGTCGCTCCCACGTACCGCATCGAAGCCTTCCGAATGGGCTATTACCAAGGACTCGGCGCTCGGTTGGTCTGGACATCGAAGCAGCTCACCGGCGTGGTACAACCAAACTGTCCAGCCTCTGCCCCCCTCTATATGGTGCAATGCAACTGGCAGCGCTCGACCTCCTTTCCCATCACAAAGGCGTTTGTCCAAGGTGACTACCTCCTAAAACTGGTAGGCGCAGGTGGGCAGCAAAGCTACATTCCCCTCACGGTCTGGGATCCCCACTCCACGGCGACCTATGTCGTCATGAACGCTGTCTTTACCTGGCAGGCCTTTAATCCCTTCGGTGGCTATGACCTCTATCAGGGTGCCACACCTGAACCAGGTTATCCACCTCCCAATCGGTCGCGTGTCCTCTCCTTTGACCGCCCCTATGGTTACGGCGATGGAGCAGCTAACTTCTTGACCAACGAATACCCGCTGGTGCGTTACATGGAAAAGCACGGTCTCAACGTGACCTACTGGACCAACATCACCCTCACGGTCCATGGCAACCTCCTTACCAAACACCAGGCGTTGCTCTCCCTCGGACATGACGAGGAGTGGTCGACAAGGATGCGTGCGAATGCGGTTGCCGCCAGCGCCCACGGCGTCAATCTGGTCTTCTTCGGTGCGAGCCCGATCCTGCGCAAGGTCCGTCTCCAGTCCTCACCCCTTGGACCAAACCTGGAGGTCGTGAATTACCGCGACCCGCAGGCCGATCCACTCTATGGGGTCGACAATGCTCGCGTCACACAGAACTGGTGGGGTCAGCCCCCCGCTAACTCACCCGCCTCGTCCTTGGTGGGCGATACCTATATCGGCTACAACAACAACCTCAGCTTTCCGCTCGTGGTCACCGACGCACACACCTGGCTCTTTGCGGGTACCGGCCTCACTAACGGCTCGAAGATACCAGGTCTCTTGAAGTATGACTTTGACGGCTACGATCCCAGCCGCCCGAACCCCCCCAACGTCGAGATCCTCAGTCACTCGCCAGTTGTAATCGGCTTTGATAACCATAAGACGTACGCCGACACCACGTACGTCACCAACCCCACCAGCAAGGCCGGCATCTTCGAGAGCGGGACCAATAATTGGATCGCTGCCATGCAAGCTTGTCCACCGGGAACCACCTCCTGCCCGAGCCACCTTGTTCGCGTGATGACCGGCAATATTCTCCGACTCTTTGGAGCTGGCCCGACTGGCTTGACCACCCCCTCTACCGCCAACTGGTCGCAGTTTTATTAATCAGCATCCCGGCGACGTTCCACCCGTCCAGCGTTCTAGGAGGATCGATGGCAGCTATCTATATTCACGGTCATGACCCATCGGTCCTCGCGTCACATCGTTGGCGAGGAGCCGAAAACTCCGCTGGCTACCTCGTACCCGTCCTGCGAGAAGACGACACACTACTCGATGTTGGCTGTGGACCAGGAACCATCACACGCGACTTTGCACAACTCCTCTCCAGGGGTCGTGTCATCGCCCTCGACCAAACCGCGCCGATCGTCAAGGAGGCAGTTGGGGCCAGTCCGTACGGCTTTGGCATCGTTGGTGACGCCTACGCGCTACCCTTTGAGAACAAGAGCTTTGACGTCGTCCATGCTCACCAGGTACTCCAACATCTTCGCGATCCACAACGAGCCGTGACCGAGATGGCCAGGGTGGCCCGACGCCACCTCGCCTTCGCCGACGCAGACTATGACCGAATGATGTGGTGGCCTACCTCGGAGGGACTCGAGCGCTGGATGCAGGTCTATCAAGGCATCGCTTCGGCCAATCAAGTCAATCCCAACATTGGCCGCGAACTCCCGTCGCTCGCGCTAGCCTGTGGGCTCGCACACCACAGCGTCAGCACCATCACCTGGACCTACGCCACACCAGAGCTGTGCCATTGGTGGGGCGGGTTATGGGCCGGACGGGTACGGCACTCCACCTTTGCGAGCGAGGCCCTTCGGCTTGGACTCGCCAGCGACGAGGAGCTCGACTTCATCGCCCAAGCCTGGCAGACCTGGGCAAACCAACCTGGAGCGATCTTTGTGATCACATCGGTAGCGATTCTGGCTGAGATCTAGCGCTTCGACAGCTGGGAGCGAGGGCGAAGCACGAGGATCGTGTCCCCAGCTTCGATCACCGGATCCGTCGAGACACCCATGTGGATCTGACCCTGTTTGACGACGCCGAGCAACAACCCCTGCTCGATCGAACGGGCCTGACTGAGCGTACGGCCGATCACCCCCGGGTCGGCGGGATACTCGCGAAACATCATCTCGGGGGAGCGCACCATCTCCAGCAGTAGATCACCAGCGTGGGGAGTCTCGATACTCTTGGCGAGTGTATGTCCCAACAGATCCTCGATCGAGACCGTGGTCTCCACCCCCAAATCCGTGAGTGCCGTCGCAATCCTCGAGGAGTTGGCGACGGCGATGAGTGGGACAGACGGTGCAAGATGTCGGAGCATCACAGCGATCAACAGTGCGTCCTTCTCATCCTCGACAGCGATGAGAAGCCTCGAGGCCCGTTCCGGCTCTGAACGCCGGAGCACCGTCTCGAGAGTTGGATCCCCCTTGATCGTCTCGATCGTTGCCGGGAGACTCTCCAAATTGCTCTCGGCGACCACCACCACCCGCTCTCCCGTGGCTGCGACCTCACTCGCAATCTTGCGCACGGCATCGTGCATCCCATAGATCGCAACAAAACTTCCTTTGGGGGGTCCTTCTCGCATGTGCAAGAGCTTAGCGAGCCGGGTAGCGGTGAGCGATGCCGCCAGAAAAGCAAAGGCGGCGCCAAAGAGTGGAATCGTCGTCACCATCACAAGAATGGCGATCACTCGGCCGACGGTGTTGTGTGGTGTCACATCCCCATAGCCGACGGTTGTCGCTGTGGTGACCGCCCAGTAAAGACCGATGCCAACACTGACATGCTGGGTAAGGGCAAAGGCGATGGCGCCGATCACCAAACAGGTGATCGAAGCGATCAACAGCGTCACAATCTGGCTACGTTTGACCTTCGTCAACAGGACAGCAAACAAAGTGGGCATGGCAGCCACAGCCTACCAGCGCAACACCCGACTCCACCAAGACCACCATGAGAAGCATTTACTGGCGAAAATCAGGAGTCAGCTGCACGGTTCCAGAACGACCCCGCAGATCCAGCACTGCCGCCTCGAAGGGTCCAAGGTCGCGGAGATCGCCGCGGCTCATCAGCGGTCGCGCCCGTCGATGGGTGCTCGTCGTGAGTCGCAAGAGACCTCCGCGCTGCCAGCCCACCTCCTCTCGGTCCACATCCCCAAAGAGCTCCTCCAACATGCGCAGGGTCTCGATATCGCCGATTCCACCGAGGACCACCGTGGTCCCAAAAAGTGTCAAGAGGCCTCGCATGAGTTGTGGCCATCGAAGTCGCGCCTGTGAAAGGTCCTGCAGGGCACCAAGTAGGTGGACACCTTGACTCACCCCTTCAGAGAGCAGCGAGCCAAGCGAGGGGAGCGGAGCAATGTTGGCCATCTCATCAAGGAGTAGGGCCACCATCGGCTGCATCCCCACGACGGTAGCGCGATAGGCAGCACGACGGATCTCGTCAATTAACGCTACCACCACCGGAGCGACGACCGTCTGTACCAGGGACGGAGAGACGATGAGGAGCAGGTCATGACTCACGACAAAGCGTGAGGGTACAAACTCCTCTCCCTCATCCTGGTCGCGGAAACGGTAGGCCCCAAGAGCACCCGAGGTCGAGGAGATGATCGCTGATCGCTCCCTCGCCTCGGTCCCTAAGATCCCTTGAAGTACGCCAAGGGCGCGCACCTCTCCGGCGAATTGGAGAGTATCGGTGGCCTCTCCAAATTCACGCCCGTCGACCCATTGGGCAATCACCGTCGCTGGCACTCCGAGAAGATTGCCCGCCAGCAAGAGCGGTGCGAGAAGGGCCTTCGCGCGATCGATCCAGTGTCGATCCGATGTTCCCCCAGCGCCGAGCGCCACGGCGACAAAGCCCTCAGCCACCAAGACCGCCTCTTCGAAACTGGTTGCCGCCATGACCGGAGACCAACTTGCGCGCTGGACCCCCTCCATGAGTGGCACCTCTCCACTCGGGTCAAAAACCCAAACCTTGCCGACCTCGAGACGACGGGCCAAAATAGCCTCCAGGATATCATTCTTCGTCGAAGTGACGACGACAGCCCCAGGAAAAAGCCGTGCATTGGGAATCACCAACGAGGAGGTCTTCCCAGACCTTGGCGGACCTAACACCAGCAGATGTGACCGATCGGAGGTAAAGAACGGGGCACCACTGGCCTCTCTCCCCAGGTAGAACACCGAAACCTACTCGATAACGAGCTCTTGGCCCAACAACGCGTCGATCTCGTCCTGGGCCACACCAATCTCGGTCAGGATGCCTGTCGAGTCGTAGACAAGCTCGCGCCGGAGCCGTCGCTCCTCTTCGTCATAGTGCCCAAAACGAGGAGCCGGTCCCGGCTGGCACAGGTTTCCTACCTTGACAAAACTCCCCCGCTCCTGATGAAACGGGTGATCAAGCGCCTCGCCCATGGTCAACACCGGCGTCACGCAGGCATCCGAGGTTGCAAACAGCGACTCCCACTCTCCTCGTGTACGACGAAGAAACCGCTCGGTGAAGGCCCTACGCATCTCCGGCCAACGGCGTTGATCATACTGATTATCGGTAGTGAAGCGCTCCCCGAGGTCGAGCACCTCAACAAGCTCCTTGAAGAACTGGGGCTCGAGTGCCCCCACCGCTACCCAACGACCATCCTTGGTGGCATACGTGCAATAGAAGGGGGCACCGCCGTCAAGGAGATTGTTTCCCGGTCCAGATGGCCAGCCATCCTCCTGGAACATCGAATAGATCATCGTCATGAGCAACAAGGAGCCATCGACCATCGCCGCATCCACCACCTGGCCCTTTCCGGTCCGGTGGGATTCGATGAGCGCGGCGAGCACGCCGGCCACAAGCAACATGCCACCGCCACCAAAATCTCCGACCAGGTTCAGTGGAATGGATGGCCCGTGGACCTCGTCCCCGATGGAGCCCAATACACCGGACATCGAGATGTAGTTGATATCGTGCCCCGAACGCGCTGCTTTTGGTCCATCCTGACCCCATCCGGTCATCCGCCCGTAGATCAACCGTGGATTGACAGCCATCAGCTCCGAGGGTCCGAGTCCTAAGCGCTCCATAACGCCTGGGCGAAACCCCTCAATCAGGATCGACGAACGCTCCACAATCCGCGCTATCAACTCGGCAGCGCCAGGCTTCTTGGCATCGATGGCGATGGCGCGCTTTCCCCGACCCATCAGATCGGCACCGATTCCCGGTCGCTTGGGCGGATCGATCCGGATCACCGTCGCCCCAAGGTCCGCGAGGATCATGCCGGCAAATGGGGCAGGGCCAATCCCTGCCATCTCAACGACCCGAATACCCTGTAGTGGCCCCACAACCTACCCCCCCAGCTTCAGTGATTGTATCCAGCATCTCTGTCGCCAGCCTATCCCAGCACCAAGCGGGTAGGTCATGTCCGAGATCGGCAAAGAGAAGGAGTCGCGAGCCCGCCAACACCCGAAAGGTGTCGATGCCACCAGATACGTTGACGAGCGGATCGAGCACCCCGTGGACGACGAGCGATGGCAAGGCCGCCAACGTCGACAGCGCCGTCGAACGATCAGGCGAAGCGAGCACGGCGCTCAACTGACGCACACTTGCAACCGGGTCATCAATGCCGGCCGCCGCCAACCGAGCGGCACCTCGATCGATGCGATCGAGGATCGCTTGGCGCTCTCGCGCTGAACGAGGCCGACCGACCACCAACTCCAAGGGTTCTTCGCGGTTCGGGTTCATGAGCGCTCCAAGAGCCATCTCGCTCGGCTGACCAACACCGGTACGTCCAGTGGAACCGAGCATGCTGATCAGCGACAGCACACGCTTAGGCTCCTCGATCAGGAATTGCTGCGCCACCATCGCTCCCATCGAAACGCCAACGAGATGGACTTGATCGATGCCGAGACGATCAAGTAACTCGAGCAGATCGTCTGCCATATCTGCCAATGTATAGGGAGCGAGCTCTCGGCGTCCCATATAAATCGACAATAGATCGGGAATACCGACGTGCGTCAATCGGGTCGAAAGCCCACTATCGCGCTGGTCGTAGGTCAAGACCTGATAACCAGCCTCAACAAAGCGCGTGATGGCAGGCTCTGGCCAGTCCGTCAACTGACCGCCAAGGCCGTGAATTAAGACAACCACCGGGCGATCCGGTGGACCCGTGCGTTCGTAGTGCAACTGCACCTTCCGCACCTCATGCACCGGCGAGCTCACAGATGAGGGTCACCGTTGGGTTGACGAGCATCCGACCCGCTTGGATCGCTGCCTGTATCGCCCGATCCTCCGTCGGCGCCAAACAGAGCCTTCTCCTCGTGGAGATGATCTGTTGAGCAGGGTCCATGGATCGTCGCAATCCAGGTCCGATCACCACCTTTGGGGAGACTCCGAGCACCGTCAGTGCTTCGATGACATCAGTTGCGCTGGGATCCGTTGGACGCTCGAGCTGATGGAACTCCTCCCAAAGCAGATTGAGGCCATAGTGTGGATGGTGCAGGGTCAGTTCAAGCACGACTCCTACCTCAGCATGAGCAAGAAGTCCCTCGAGAAAACCGAAGAGATTCGAGATGTTGTAGATAACGTTCTGCGAGGTCACCACGTCAAAACGTCCAAGCTCTGGTTCAAGGTCGAAGAAGTCACCGACTCGCGTCTCGACCAACAGCTCAGGCGATGCTTCACTCTCAAGGGCGAGCACCTCAAGCATCTCCGCGTTCTGATCGAGAGCCAACAGAGAACGAATAGAGGAGCCAATCGGGAGAACTGCCGCGCCAGCACCCGCCCCAACATCGAGAACACTGCGGTGCGGAGACCGATCGAGCAGCTCGACAAGGGCCAACTGGGTCTGGTTGAGTGGCACGTCCCTGAGTGGACGGAACCCATTGGGGTCAAAGCTCCACGGCGACTCCGGGGTCTTGGCGAGTATCTCCTGGGGTATCGCCCAATCTTGTAGCTGTCGGGACCACCGCCGCGCTAGTGCGTCCCGAACTGCGTTATCAGGCATCAGTAACGCGTTCCCTGTTCCCCATCGAGGTCACGCAACAGTGACGACTTCGCCCGCTCGAACTCCGTGTCGCTCAAGAATCCTCCTGCCCGTAGGATCGTTAACCGCTCAAGTCGACTGAGCGAATCGGCGTTGGTGTTGACGGCCGACACCGCACCAGCAGACCCTGACTGCTGGGCATCCTCCAGGCTGGCAAGGAGCTGACGCAATCGTGTGGGATTCGGGACAAAGGTGATGAGTTCATCGCCAAAGGCGTCACCTGAGTCGATGTGCAGGCGTCCAAAATGAAGAATTCTTCCGATGATCCCCTGCTGAGTGGTGATATCATTCACGTGACGCAACGGAATCTCACTGGTCTTGCGCAGCAGTACCCCTCGCGAAAACCGAACACGTCGATCGGTGATCACCAACATCTCAAAGTACCACTGCAAGCCACGGAAGAGCATGTTCACCACGGCGGCCCCCAGGATGAGCAGACCGAGGAGGCTGAGCAGAGCATAGTTAAAGGTAGTCAAGACAATCGCGATGATGCTCGCCGCCACAAAGGTCGCCGCAGGTCCGAGCACCAACCACCAGTGTGGGTGGACGATGGCAACCACCCGTTCCTCCGGATCAACCATCGCGCCGACGATGCGTTGCGTGCGACCCGACAGCTGTCCGAGACTTGGCGTCATTGGCTCGTGCGCGGTCATGAATGTCACTCTAGGCTAGTTTTTGTGCGATCGTCGCCGCCGACTGCAAAACACTCCCATCCGCCCCTTGCGTCACTGGGGTATAGGTGGCTCGCTCCCGAGCTTCACGGATATCCTTGGCCAACTGTTCTGCCAGCGTCTCCTTTGGTTCGATGAACAGATAGTGCGATAGAGAGCCGGGGATCGTGTTCACTTCGTTGAGAAAAAGATCGCCATTCTCACTCGCGAGAAAATCAATGCGCGCCACTCCACGGGACCCGATGAGGGTCGCAGTCCTCGTGGCCACCTCGCGAATCTGCTCCTCAGTTTCGGGCTTCAAGAGCGCCGGCAACTCTCTCGGCGCCGCCGCCATCCCCGTGCCCGGCCGATACTTATCTGAGTAGGTCAGGATCGCTGCCATACCGCCAGATCGGGTTGGCCGTTCAATGGCCGAGAGTTGGAGTTCGGGATAGCTCCTGATCGCAATCTGGAGATCGTAGAGATCCTCACGGAACGGCTCCACCACCGCACCAGTGCGTAGGTGTACGCTGTCACGGACCCGATCCCGGAGTGTCCCGCGATCACGAATGACCTCTATGCCGATGGATGAACCACCAAAACGTGGCTTTACAATGTAGGGCCCCTCAAAGGGGATCTCCCCGTCAGCGGCGACGCGCGGCAGAGCCGGAAGTCCTGCTGCGACGGCGAGGGCGCCGAAGCTCAGTTTGTCCATCCCGATAGCGGCGGTGGCCGTCGAAGGACCGGTATACCGAAGACCTGCAAGATCCATAGCTGCCTGAATTGATCCATCCTCTCCAGGGCCACCATGACAACAATTGACGATCACATCGATGGAGATCATCTCTAGCTTTGGTCGCAAACCCGACGACAGGCTACCAAATCCAGCACGACTACCCGTGATGAGCATCAACGGTTCAGCTCCTGATGGGACCCCTTGAGCGAAGGCCGGTGCCTCCAGGGTCGGTGCAACACGATAGAACTCACCCGTCTTGGACCAGTAGATACCCGTCACCGCGCTCTCGGTTCCAAGCAACGCATGCGCTGCCTGCAACCCCGTCAGGATCGAGATGTCGTGCTCGGGCGAGGGTCCTCCAAAGAGAACCGCAATCATCGCATTCATATGCGCTCCACCACTTCAACGGCCATACTGGAGTTCCTTTCCACAGTCCAAACATAGGGCCCCAACACAGGGTCCTACTCGTAGGGTCACCGGCGGTGTCGCCGGGCCGAACCATGCTGATACTGCAACACGCTAACCGATCTGGGCTACGTCTCAACTCTATCGGACGCCAACCGCGCAGAAGGCGGTGCGTATCGGGAGAGGCGTGCACCTACGGGTAATGATCAGGCAGATCGTTCTCGTAAAGAACAACGTCACCCGGCTTCGCCGTGCGCTTCACCTGCGCAATCGCAGCCGTTCGATCCTTGACGGTGAGCACCCGTGTGAGGCGGCAGCCTTGGGCATCTGCCTGCGCCTCGGCGGCCCCTTCAATCAGTGCAGCTCGGTTCGTCTTGGCAACCACGATCAACTCGTCAGCGACGCGACCTACCGCCTTTCCAAGAGCATAGTTCTCCGGGTATTGACGCTTGCCAAGCTCCACCATGCCAGGAGTAACGACAAACTTGGTCGCCGTTTCGCCACCGCGTCGGTCAAGAGCCGCGAGCGCTCGACGAGCTCCCGCAGGATTCGAGTTGTAGGTGTCATCGATGACCTCTACACCACTCTCGGGGACCACCGCCGTCACCAGTCGGTTCGCTGGCGAGGCAATGAACGCGAGGCGAGCACAGATGGCCTCGCCGGTGAGGCCGCACTCAAGCGCAGCGGCGATCGCACAGGCTAAGTTCGTAGGAGCGATGTCTCCAGCATCGATCTTGTCAAGCTTTTGACCCCCAAGATAGATGACCAACTCCCCCTCTTCATTGGGCTTGACCGTCACGTCTACATCAAGCTGGATTGCCGAGACCTTGATGATCTTTCGCTCAGTCACACTGCCGGCAAGTGCCTTCGCAGCGAGAGCAAGGCGGGGGTAGTCCACATTGATGATCACGACCGATGCCTGCTCTGTGATCTCAAGTTTTGCCCGCAAAATTGATGCCTCGGATCCAAAGCGTTCGAGATGGACAGGGCCAAGCGCGGTCAGTACCGCGATCTGGGGTGGGATCCAAGAACAAAGTGCGGCAATCTCTCCCGGCCCAAAAGTACCCATCTCAGCGATGAAGACCTCAGTACCTGGCACCAGTCGTTCATTGATAGAACGGGCAAGACCTCCCCGGTTGTTGAAGGACGCTGGTGAGGCGATGGCACGCACAGATCCCTCGAGCAGGGTCGCCAGATAGTTCTTCGTCGTCGTCTTACCAAAGGAGCCAGTGATGCCAACCACCTTTGGGCGGATGCGCAGGAGTCGCTCCGTCGCATCATCCACATAGCGCCCGAGTAGACGGTCCTCGAGCGGTTGGGTTGCGATGAGTCCAAGCTCGACGATCAAGGATGCCAGGTAGCCACTTAACAAGGCGAATCCGAGAGGAACCCCAATGAGCCAGCCGATGAGCGTCACCAGGGCATCGATAACTCCTACTGTCACCAGCAGGCGCTTCATCCGCGAGGTCAGTGCGAGTTTCGAGGTTCGGCCTCGAAACCCAAGACCGACTGGCGTGGCTAACAGACAGAGCACCAACAGCGCAGCGAGAACGAGATGCACGTCGGTCCCGAAGGAGTGAACAAAACTTCCGACTAGGAGTATCAGACCGACGACGAGCAACGCCTGGTTGATGAAGGAAGCTCTGAACCAAAGTGCGAAAAACCCACCGATACGCCCAGGAAGATAATGCTCCCGTTGGGCGACACGAACCCACTTCACTGCCGGAAGCTGTGCGATCACACCCATTATGACGGCCGCTACAACAGCAAGCTCGTGACCCATTGTTTCGGCCAACCTCCCGGACTAGGACCCGATCACTCTAGTCGTAATCAGCTCCGCAATCGACTGAGGATCCTCAAGCGGGACCAGGTGATGAACCCCATCGAGCACCTTGAGCGTTGCCCAGGAACTGGCGCTCGCTGCCTGGCGTGCCAATGCAACAGGACACGCCTGATCAAGCGTACCCCAGAGCATCCAGATGGGCCGCTGGACCAAGAGGAGATGATCGAGATACTCTTCCTTCACCACCTCGACAAAGATCTGGCGCATCACACCACGAGCCTGACGGTAATCGTCCGAGCCGTATCGCTGGCGCGCTCGTTCGAGACGCTCTTTGGACACCACCCCCATCCCAGCAAGTGATCGAATGAGTCGGTAGCCCCATGGCGACCTTGCCTGACTCTCCGGTCGGATAATAGGTACACCGATGAGTACAATTTCATCGACGAGCTCTGGGGCCACCACGCTGGCCAGTTCAATAGCGACCCGACCACCAAACGAATGGCCGACCACCACCACGCGGCCAACCCCTGCGTCGTGGCGCCACTCACGGATGACCTCTGCAACCGCCTGAGCATAGCCCACCGAGTTCAGAGCGGTAAGTGGCTCTGGTGAATCCCCAAAGCCGGGGAGATCGAGCGCGAGGATCGAGAGATCGTCCCTCAGTAGTTCGATCACCTTGGACCAATCATGCAGGTCACGGCGCCAACCGTGAAGGAATACCACCCCGATACTATCCGCATCACGGGAGCGCCCCACCATAGAGGAGATGGCCGACGAGGGTTGCGTGAAAGAGATCGTAAACAATGCGGTCGCTACGACTCAGTCCTCCGAATCTTCATCACGCCCATAGGAAGATGGAGCAGCCTGGAGTTCTTCGTCATCGAGATAGGCCATACACCAATCGGCATGCCCATGGACCGAATCCCCTCCACACTCCTCACAACGAATGAGTGGCATTGGAATACCTCGCTTTGCCTTTCGCGCCTCTTCGTATCGACGATGACGACCCTTCTTCACGCGCTACTCCCACTCACTCTGACGAGACCTATTCATTCCTCGCACGTCCAACAGCCAGTTTAGCGATTTTGCTCTCGCAGATCTCCAGCTACCAGGTCAAAACACCTTGAGGGTAGGATAGATTCCAACAACAACGGCTTGGCTAATGGTGGTCAAGGTTGGCCTTAGCCGGTGCGGTGAAGAGGTGTGAGCATCACCGGCGCACCAAGGCGACGCCAATCTTGTCTCTAAGGCGCAAGCGAAAACGACAAAGGAGTGATCATGGCAGATGCCTTCAATCCAGACGAGATGATCGAAAGATTCCAACGGCGTGCCGCGGCTGTCAAATCTCGTCCGATGCCGCCAGTAGAGGGTAGTGAACGAGCGAAGTTCGTCGAGCAAGCCTCTGTGGACTACTTCGATTATGCCGTTATTGGGGACGCAGTTGCCAAGCTTGAGGACGGCATCCTCACCCTTACCATCGATCTACGCCCACCAGAGAGCTGAGCGGGCAACGTCGCTTGAATTGGTGACAAACCAATGCTTTAAGCCATGGCGGTAAGCAGCGTGACGGTCGATCGCTCGTTGGGTCGTCAAGGAATAGCCCAAGCGCTTCATAGCGATCACGACTTCGAGTCATCCCGCCCACCAATCGCCAACGTGATGCTGATTCCCGGTAGCGGTGGCCACCATGTCGCTATGTCTGGCTTGCGATAGCGCCAGCGCACAATCGGATTGCCGTTTCCACGACCCACGGGATGTGAGAGGGAGAACGCGCCGAGTTGCCCCTTGATCAGCGGTGCGATACTACCACCGAGAGCAGCAGCCAAGGATAGCCCTCTGCAACAGCTTGCCGAGCGCTGAGCAGTCCTCGTCGGGCCACAACACCAAGGAGATAGGCAAAGACCCTCCAGTGAATGGTCTTAGGTTTGGGGAGAGAACTCGGGCCTACCTGTGGAGCCAATCGGGATGTACGAACACCGTTTGTTCGCGAACATGCATTTCACGGCGCACCTCCAATAATCCATTGCGTGCTCGCTCTGCCTATTGCGTGGGCGCTCTGCCTATTGCTGCTATCGCGAACCTGGAGATGGACGGACCTGGAGACGATGATCCTCGACCACTTGGATGGTACGCTCACCAGTCAATAACGCCCCGACCTCACAGCCGCATACTTCGTAACGCCAACCCCGCGAGAGTCCGCCACGCCGGCGGATCACAAAATCCACAATATCGTCTCGAGCAGCGATCAATGAAGGGTCGATTCCAAGCTCCATAGCCTTGGCCTGCACGACCGCAGCGGTCAACAGCACAATCGGGGCCAGCTCTGGTCGCATGGTCGCCGAGATCGCGAGCTCCGCGGTGACGGTACCAATCGGTTCATCGCTCGCCACCAACTCAAGCAGTTGGCCGACCGCCTCAGCGTCAAGCCGTCGTGGGTCTACCCCACGCAGCCGAGTTAACTCCGAACGCGACGCAGGAGCGGCTCTGGCGATGGAGGAGATGGCAAGGTCCGACAAAATGGAACGTGCGGGAACATCGCGCACCCGAGCCTGCTCCTCTCGCCATGCGGCGACTCGTGCGGCGATTCGTCGATTCTGCTCATCATCGAGACTGCGGCATTCGCGAATGCGCGTCCAAGCTAGTTCCACCGGAGCCTCGAACCGACGGCGCCGCACGACCGCCTGCATCTCTTCCATCGCCCAGCTCCGACGGTTTGTGGCTTCGAGCTCAGCAACAATCTTGCGTTCGAGCTCCTCCAGATAGAGGACATCTGTCGCCGCATAATCAATCTGCTCGGGAGTGAGGGGGCGCGCCATCCAATCCGAGAGCCGAGCCCCCTTCGCAATCGTGACGTGGAGATACTGGTTGAGCAACGCTCCGAGGGAGGCGTGACTCAAGCCCAGAAAGCCCGCCGCTACTTGTGTATCGAAAAGTTGGGTCGGACGGGTGCCAACTGCGCGCTCGAGGATCTCAAGGTCCTGTTCGCTCGCGTGAAAGACGAACTTGATCTCCCCGTCGCCAAAGATTTCCCCCAGCGGGGCCAGATCGACGACAAGCGGATCGATCAGAAAGATCAGATCGCCAACCCGAGCCTGCACCAGCGCTAACTTCGGATAATAGCTTCGTTCGCGATGGAACTCCGTGTCAACCGCCACTGATCGCACCGTCTGCGCCTCCTTGACGACCTCCACCAGGTCGGCTTCGGTTGCCACCCAACGTAGCCGAATCCCCTGTCGATGCACCTGTGCCGCCATGAGATCGGGAGCGTCATCGGTTGCCTGCGTGCTATTGGTATCTCTCTCGCGACGGAAATGCTCCAAACTACCTCATTCCTGCTTCTTTAGCCGCCATAATGCATTCGAGTATCAGACATCGAGAGCACCGTTGACCACGCTTCAACTGGTTGGCGTACTACCATGCTATCGACTGAACTTGTAATCAGCCAATGGCTACCTAACTCGACCATAGCTACAACCCTCCCAAGCACCATGCCAAGGGCATCCCTTGGCAGGAGCAACCTCGACGCCTCATCGCGGACAACCGGAATACCGCTCGCCGTCATCGCCGCTACGTCAACGGCTGGGGGTTTGGCGAACTTGCGGGCGAGGGGGGCCTGTGTCACGTCGAGAAAGACCAAGCCGACCGCGGCACCCTGGCGCAGGAACTCGAGCGCCAATGCCTCACGCTCGACCGACATCGCCAACATCCTTGGTTCCTTGGAGACCTGCATGACGAGCGAGATCGTCATGAGATGAGACCGATCTCCATCTGTCAAGCTGAGGAGATACAGACCCGATGCCATCGCCCAGAGCGCACGTCGCAGCTGGGCATCATCATTGGTTACTACACTCTCAGCCATGTTCTGCCCGTTCTGCGACCTGATCAGCGATCCCCACAACCCGCTCGTCGTCGAGGTTGCCGCAGAGACGTCGGTGCTCCTCGACCATGCGCCGGTCTTTCTCGGACATGCCCTCGTGATCCCCACCGACCATGTGGAGCATCTTTTGGTCGCTTCGCCGGAAACAGTGGCACAGGTAGCACACCGGACCCAAGCCGTCGCGCGAGCGTCGGTGGCCGCTTTTGGAACAGACGGCGTTCTCACCGTCACGAACACCGTCATCTCTCAGTCGGTACCACATCTTCACACCCATGTTATTCCCCGACGCCACAAAGACGGTCTACGCGGCTTCCTCTGGCCCCGCCAACGCTACGCCTCTGATACGGAGCTCATCGACTATCGCGATCGACTGCGTGATGCACTCCACGGCTATTGTGCACCACAGCGAACCAAGCAGTAATCTTTCTTGCCACGTCGCAGCACCAAGAGGCGGCCATCGATCAGCAGATCCTTGGTGACGGTGATGGTCTCCCGTTGGGCGACGCCATTGAGATAGACACCGCCCTGACTCAACGTGCGTCGCAGTTCTGACCTTGAGACAAACAGGGGACTACGCGATATGAGTTCGATGAGATCGATGCCCTTCTCAAATTCAATCGCATCGATATTCATGGTCGGAGCCTCACCGAGCGCCTCCTCGAGCAGGTCCGGTTCCAACAGCTCAAGTTCTCCAACAAAGAGTGAACGGCTTGCCCGTTTGGCCCGCTCAGCCTCCTCCTGGCCGTGTACCAGCGTCACCAGCTCCGAGGCGAGGCGATGGTGAGGATCGCGCCGTTCGGGGTGTTCACGATGAGACTGATCAAGCTCGGCGATCTCCTCCTGATCGAGAAAGGTGAACTGCTTGAGGTAGGACATCACCATAGCGTCATCGGAGCGAACAAGAAACTGATAGAGCTGGTACGGCGAGGTCCGGTGAGGATCGAGCCAGATCGCTCCTCCAACCGATTTACCGAACTTCGTACCATCGGCCTTGGTGATTAACGGCCACGTCAAACCGAAGGCCTCACGTTGGTCCACCCTTCGAATCAGGTCGATCCCCGCTGTGATGTTTCCCCATTGATCAGAGCCACCCAGCTGCAGCGTACAATCAAAGCGCCGGCTGAGCTCCAGAAAGTCGATCGCCTGTAGCACCATGTAGCTGAATTCGGTGTAGGAGATCCCTTCGCTGCCAAGACGCGCCTTGACCGAATCCTTGGCCAACATGGTCGCAACAGAGAAGTGTTTACCATACTCACGGAGATAGTCGATCAGATTGAGGTCTTGGAGCCACTCACGGTTATCGACCAATACACCGGCTACCTCGCCAGAGAAGTCGACAAAACGTTCGAGCTGTAGGCGAATTGCCGCAGTGTTTTTGGTCAGTGTCTCGTCATCGAGAAGAGTCCGCTCCGTGGAGCGCCCGGAGGGATCGCCAATCATCCCAGTACCGCCACCCGCCACCATAATCGGACGATGACCAGCACGCTGGAATCTCCGCAACATGATGAGACCCAGCAGGTTGCCTAGGTGCAAGGAGTCAGCTGTCGGATCGAAACCGACGTAGAGCGAAAGGTGAGCTGAGTCCATGCGCTCGACGAGCCCCTCTGCGCTCATCTGGTTGATGAGTCCACGATATTGAAGGTCCTCGGACAGAGTCATGGGTTACGCTGCTCCTTTGCGAGTTGGTGATCGATCTGTGCGTAAAGACTACCGAGCGCCTCGTGACTAGCCGCCCGAGTCCCTTCGAGCACGGCGACAAGGAACTCACCGTTGCGAGCTCGTTGCACCAGCGCAGCCAGGGCCACGGCATCGGCAATCCTCGTCACCTCGAACCCCATTCCCTCGAGCACCGATGCTGGGCGCACGCGTGGTGGCGTCACAAAAAACTCCGTCTGGACATCAGCGGCGATGTTCGCAGCCGGTGGCACCTGATCGAAGATGAGCCCACCTTGGTTGTCAAGTACCACAATCAAGCCTCGGCTTGGGAGAGGCAGGTGAATGAGGGCGCTGACGTCATAGAGTGTAGCGAGATCACCAACGAGGAGTGCAGTGAGGCGTTGGGGCCGTGCGTGGGCGAACCCTAGATAACTCGAAAGTACTCCGTCAATCCCATTCGCTCCCCGGTTCATCGCCACCAACGGTGGATCGGAGTGATAGCCACGGAACTGATCAAGGTACCGAATCGGCATCGATGCGGAGGAAAATAGCGCTTCATCGCCTCCCAACAACCCATAGAGCGCGCGGGCGAGGGCGATCTCCGTAGCAGGATGGTCCTGTGCAAAGTTCTGCACCGAACGGTCAATACTCTGGTCGAGTGCAAGTAGCTGAACCCGTTCGGAGACGACTAGCGACCTCTCCATCGGTGCCAGGCTCTCTGTCAACACCGACTGAAGTGTCGACTCTACATCGGCCACATACCCAGCCGTCACAAAACGCCCCGGATCACGAACCACAAACCGATCACCAAGCGTCACCACGTCGCCTCCGGCCTCGACCACCCTTCGCAAGGCACTCATGGTGCTGCGAGCCAGTGGAAAATCGCCGATCACGACCACCACTTCCGGTGTGGGAGTGGATCCGCGGGTCAGTAGATCAAGGTGGATCACCGTTGTATCTCTTCGAGCCAATGGTGTCCGTGCATCGACGGCAAGAGTCCAACCCAGCTGGTCAGTTACGGCCTCTGCCGCCGCAATCGTGGCGTGGGTGCTATCACTCACGCCACCGAGCAGCAACCATCCCGAGCGCCCAGAGCGAAAGATCTCTTTCGCCACTCTTGGATCTAACGCTGCTAAGCGAGGAGCCAGAGGGCGATGCAGGGCGATGTCGCCGCGTCGTGCTCCTTCTTGGAGTACCGTTGCCTGGCGCTGTTCATCCTCGACTACCTGTCCCAAGAGCGGCTCCTCGATACCCACGTTCAAGTGGACCGGGCCTGGTCCGTTTGGGGCTCCACCTAACTCGGTGACCAACTGGAGTGCGACCGAGGCGAGATCACGAGGGGTAAGCGAGCTGACAAACTCCAACGAGATCGTGGCGCGTACAAAGCTCGCCATGGCTTGGAGCTGATCGAGTGTCTGGGGTGCACTCACCCCTTTGAGTCGGGTTGGACGATCGGCCGTCACCAGCAACAACGGAAGACCAGAGAGAGAGGCCTCCGCGAGTGCCGGTAGGAGTTCGAGACTCGCCGTTCCCGAGGTGGTCACCACCATCACCGGCTCACCACTTCGGCGAGCGAGACCACAGGCGAAGAATGCAGCCGCGCGCTCGTCCAAGCAGACCGAAACCGACAGAGGAGCAGTTGCCAGCGCGACGGCCATAGGCGTCGAACGAGAGCCTGGAGCGAGCACCACCTGGTGGAGTCCGAGCCTGTTAAGCTGGTCCAGCAGGATGGCAAAAAGACGAACATTGGACCCCGAGGGCTCTGAAGTTGGGGGGTGGGGTGCCGACGCTGACGATTTCACAAACTCTCCTTGATTCCACGGTAGCGGCTCTCATGGTCCAGACCCGTGCACCAGGCGGCGACCTCGTCTGCCTTCATGGGTTTACCCAGAACCGCTTCGCGATGGTGAAGGACTTTGTGGTGACCCTCGCACCACTCTATCGGCGTATCTGGTTCGTTGACTGTCCTGGCCACGGTGCGACGTCTATCGAACCCAACGAACCCAATCACTTCTTTGACGCCTTAGGCACCATTGCTCCGCACTTTGATCTCTTTGGCTACTCCATGGGGGGCCGTCTCGCACTCTGGATGCTCGCAACCCATCCAGGAGTGATCGAACGCGCGGTCATCGTCTCCGCCCACCTCGGCATCACCTCCACCGAGGCACGACTCGCGCGACAGAGCTCTGACGAGCTGCTCGCACAACGCCTCGAATCCCTGCCCTACACCGCTGGGCTTGGGAGCCAAAACCTAGCATTTAGGACCTTCCTCAAGGAGTGGAATCAGGCACCGCTCTTTGGGGATCGCGCCTTGACCGAAAGCGACATCCGGCTCCGTCTCATGAACCGCCCCAGCCAGCTCGCCGGTGCCCTCCGTAGCTACGGGACCGGCCAACAACCCGATCTCACCCCCTCGCTAGGTGACACCACCACCCAACTGCTGTATCTCTTCGGCGCAAGCGATACTGTCTATCGAGCCATGGCCGATCGGGCTCGCCAACTAAGCACCTGTGAAGTACAGATGATCGACCAGGCCGCCCACGACGTGCTCCATGATCAGCCGGGCGTCGTCGCTGAAGTGATGGTTCATTTCCTCCTCTGATGCGCCTGTACGTAAATGACATCGCGAACGTCCGTAGCCCACTTGGATGTAACCCAACTACGCGTGGGTCCCATCGCTCAACGGTCTACTAGTCCTGCTCACCCTGGAATGTGCGTTCGCTGTGGCCACTTTGGTCTGCTGTTCGGGATTGGACGAGCCTAATTACTTAACGACAAGCCCGATCCCCGGCCTCACGGTTCGATACCTTCATGGCAGACGAATCCAAGCACCGCTACTTCGATCAATAGCATCTTCTAACCACCACCAGCAATCCCGACAACCCCAATCGCGTCCTCCTACTATCTCTTGGTCAATCATTCCACACCACCGCGACACAATGGTCCTGAATATCTCGCACACTACGCTCGGATTGCATAACTCCTGAGCAAGCCTTGCCATCAGGAGAGCTTGAGTCAACGCGAACATAAGCCGGTTTGTTTCGGATCCGTTAACGATTCAGACTCTAGGAGGTCTAACGAAACAAAGGGGCTAGTCTCAGCTTGAGCTTTTGCCTCGGAGAAACTCCTCGCTGGTTGTTGACAGCGCTAAAGCGGTGGAGCATGCTTTCGTGACGACTCAATCTGGTGGGTATATCATTCGCGCAACAGCCTCGGCATGATGCGCCTATTTTGACAGGGACGGTAATGGTTTTCGCAAACTCCAATCGATAGAATACAAATTCCAATCGAAATAGCAAGAGTCTCAATGCGAGCGGCACAGCACAACGTAAACCATGGAGACAATCGAGACTTCTCAAGATTCTTGGCGTCGCCTTTACTGGATCACTCTTGCTGGCGGCCTGTGGTAGCGCATCGACTAGTTCATCGACCACCACGACCGTTAAGAGCACCTCTGGCACTCCTATTCATGGGGGTGTTGCTAGCTATGCATTACCGATTGGAGAGGAGTTCAGTTGGATACTCCCACTGGAGAATGAGGCCAACTACGAAGACTATGACTCAAACGTGGAGAGTGGGCTTTGGCGGCCCCTGTACTTTGCGGGAGCGAGAGGTAAAACGGGCGTCAACTATAAACTCTCAATCGCCGATCCTCCTGTGCACTCCCATGGTGATACCGAAGTTACGGTTGACCTGAAGCAGGGATGGAAGTGGTCAGACGGACAGCCGGTCACCACCAGCGATGTGCGCTTCTTCTTTGAACTTGAAGCCGCAGGAGCCAAGCTTGGGGACTACGCACCTTACGTCCCTGGCGAGATGCCAGACGACATCAAGAGTGTCACCTACAACGGCCCGTATAGCTTCACCATCCACTTAACACATTCGTACAACCCCGAGTGGTTCACCGGCAACCAACTCACTTGGATCTACCCCCTCCCTCGACAGGTATGGGACAAAACCTGCGCAACTTGCGCCGTCGGCCATAATGCCGCGACACCCTCAGGTGCCACCGCTGTCTTCAAGTATCTCTACAAGGAGTCTGGCAACCTTTTGGAATTGCTCACCAAATGAGACACTGAACTCCGCTTACCTATGCAGCCTGTAGCTTAGCGACTTGTTCGAACTGAATCGGCGATAAATAGTCGATGCTCGAGTGAAGCCTCTTCCGGTTGTACCACTGAATCCAATCAAA